>SKWV01000145.1 GCA_007128755.1 Trueperaceae bacterium | reverse complement strand
GAACGCGCCCTCGACGGCGAGCGCGCCCTCGCCCTCTTCCGCGCCACGAAGCCGGACCTGGTGCTGCTCGACATCGGTCTCCCGAAGATCGACGGCCTCGAGGTCCTGCGCATCATCCGCAGCATCTCGGACGTGCCGGTGGTGGTCCTCACCGCGCGCTCCGAGGAGGTGGACGAGCTCCTCGGCCTCGGCATGGGGGCGAGCGACTACCTCGTCAAGCCGGTGAGCGCCCGCAAGCTGATGGCGCGCGTCAAGGTCGCCCTGCGTTCCGCGCGCGTGCGCGGCGAGCGAATGCCGTCGCTGCTGCGCATCGGCCGGCTCGAGGTCGACGGCGACCGCGTCCAGGCTCGCGTCGACGGCGTGCCGTTGCACCTCACACCCACCGAGTTCAAGTTGCTGCAGCACCTCGCGCGCGCGCCGCGCCGGGTCATCTCGCGCTCGGAGCTCTACGAGGCGGCGCTCCCCGGGGGCGACGCGCTCGAGCGCGCGGTCGACATCCACATCACCAACCTGCGCCGCAAGCTGCGCGAACGAGGCGCCGACGACCTCATCGACACGGTCCGCGGCGTCGGCTACGTCCTCGACACCGGCGTGACGTGAACCGGCTCGGCACGCGGCTGCTGGCCGCCATGGTGCTGGTGGCGCTCGTGTCGCTCTCGGTCGTCCCCGTCGCGAGCCTCCTCGCCGAGCGCGGCACGATCGCGGCGCTGCCGGCCGGCTTCCGCGAGCGCGTCATCGATCGCACCACGCCCACGCCGCTCTTCCGCGGACCGATGCGCGGCCGCGTCGGCCCGGCGGGCAGCGCGCCCGGCCGCGAGCTGGAGACCGACCCGGCCAGGCTGCGCGAGGAGACCGCCCTGCTCTACGCCCTCCTGAGCGACACCCGCGAGGCGCAGCGTCGCGCGGTCACCATCGGCGTGCTGCTCGCCCTCGCCGTCAGCGTCGCGCTGGCCTACGCCCTCTCGCGCGGCATCGCGCGGCCCATCGAATCGGTCTCCGAGGCGGCCGCGAAGCTCGGCGCGGGAGCCCTCGACACGCGCGTCCGCCTCGAGCGACGCGGCTTCGCCCCCGACGAGGCCCGCGCCCTCACCGAAGGCTTCAACGGCATGGCCGCCTCCATCGAGGGGTACGAGGCCGAGCGCAAGGCGATGCTCGCCGACATCGCGCACGAGCTCCGGACGCCGCTGGCGGCGCTCCACATGCGACTGGAGGCGCTCGCCGACGGCCTGATCCCGTTCGACCAGAGCGAGGTCGGCCTGCTCAAGGGGCACGCCGACCTGCTCGCGCGCCTCATCGGCGATCTGCGGCTGCTCTCGCTCGCCGACGCCGGCCGGTTGTCGCTCGAGCTCGCCGACGTCGACCTCGCCGCGTGGACGACGCACGCCGCGGCCGCCGACGCCTACGCCGTCCGGCGTCACGGCGCCGACCTGAACGTCGACGTGCCGGACCGGCCCGTGCGCGTGCGGGTCGACCCACAACGGCTCGAGCAGGTCTTCCTGAACCTGCTCGACAACGCGGCCCGGTTCTCACCCCCCGGCGAGGGTGTCGACGTCACGCTCACCGTCGAGGGTGGGCGCGCGCTGCTGCGCGTGCGCGACCGCGGTCCCGGCGTCGACGACGCGGACCTCGCTACCCTGTTCGAGCGCTTCAGCCACGGCCGTCGCCGCGACCGGGAGGGGCACGGCACGGGCCTCGGGCTGGCGATCGTGCGCACGCTCGTCACGCTGCACGGCGGCGACGTGGGCGTCCGCAACCGGGATCCCGGGGCCGAGTTCACCGTCGCGCTCCCGCTCCACGAGCCGACCCCCGCGAGCTGAGTCGCCGCGCGGCAGCGTCGTACCCGAGGCCACACGAAACGCGAACGACACGCATGCGGGGCGGCAACGGCCGTCTCGCATCCTGGTCGTAGCGCCCCACCGACCACCAAGGGGCTGCGAAAGGATGCCATCATGCCTCACGGGAAGACACTCCTCACGGGACTCGCCATCGGCGGACTGCTCCTCGGGACCCTCGCGCTCGCCCAGGGACGCTTCGGCGTCGGCCCGCTCGGCGTGGGCGGCAGCGGCCCGAACGCGGAGGCCTCCCTTCACCGCAAGGCCCCGGCCGGCAACCACGGCGCCCTGCTGCACCGCCTGCCGCTCGGCACGACGGTCACGCTCACGCCCTTCGACGGCGATCCCGCGGCCGATGGCGACGCACTCACGACGCTGTCGATCACGATCGGCGAAGACAGCGAAGCCGCGTTCGCGCGGGAGCTCGAGGGGGCGATGCAAGGCGCCGCCTACCTCCGTTACGACATCGGTGAAGCGGTCCGCACCATCGAGCTCGGTGAAGAGGTCGCTGCGCTGGCGCGTCGGCACGGCCTCGGGAGCCACGCCTTCGGCGCCGGCATCGGCGTCTCCATGCACGCGATGGACGAAGGCGACACCCTGAGCGTTTCGTTCTACGACGCCCATCCCGCCGAGGGAGGCGCGCCGCTGCAGACGCTGACCTTCACGTACGGCGTCGACAGCGCCATCGGCTTCGGCCAGGAGCTCCACGACGCGGCCTCGGAAGCCGACTACGCGGTCGTGACGACGAGCCCGCGCTCGCTCACCGTCGATCTGAGCGAGGCGCCCGCCCGCCTCGGCGGGGCGCCCTTCGGTGGGCAGCCGCAGGCCTGGCAGGATGACGCCGCGCCGCGCATGGCCGAGCGCCAGAGCGCCCAACGCATGGAGCGCATGCAGAACGTCACGCCACCTCGCGGCGGACCGCGCCGCTGAGCACGAGGCACGACACGGCTCGAGGCCCGGCGCATCGTCGGGCCTCGAGCCGTGTGGGCGGGCCGAGAGGCACGTCCCGGTCCCGTCGCGCTACGCTAGGCTTGAGCATGGACACAGCCGACCGGCCAGCCGTCGTGACGTCGCCCCGGGGACCGCACCGCACCGCCAAGGGCTGGATCCAAGAGGCCGCCAAGCGGATGCTCATGAACAACCTCGATCCCGCCGTGGCCGAGAAGCCGGACGAGCTGATCGTCTACGGCGGCCGCGGCAAGGCGGCGCGCGACTGGCCCTCGTTCCACCGCATCGTCGCCACGCTCGACCGGCTCGAGAACGACGAGACGCTGCTCGTGCAGTCGGGGAAGCCGGTGGCGGTGTTCCCGACGCAACCGCTCGCGCCGCGCGTGATCATCGCCAACAGCAACCTCGTGCCCAACTGGGCGACCTGGGAGGAGTTCGACCGGCTCGACCGGGCGGGCCTGATGATGTACGGCCAGATGACGGCGGGATCGTGGATCTACATCGGCACCCAAGGCATCCTGCAGGGCACGTACGAGACCTTCGCCTCGGCCGCGCTGCTGCACTTCGGCGGCACCCTCGCGGGCACCATCACGCTCACCGCAGGACTCGGCGGCATGGGCGGCGCGCAGCCGCTGGCGGTGGCGCTCGCGGGCGGCGTGTCGATCTGCGTGGAGGTCGACCCCGCACGGATCGCACGCCGGGTCGAGACGCGCTACCTCGACGAGGTCGCCACCTCGCTGGAAGACGCCATCGCGCGCGCCGAAGCGGCCAAGGGCAGCCGCACCGCCCGCTCGATCGGCCTGCTCGGCAACGCCGCGAGCGTCCTGCCCGAGATGGTGCGCCTCGGCTTCACGCCCGATCTCGTGACCGACCAGACGAGCGCTCACGACCCGATGTGGGGCTACATCCCCGTCACGTCGCCCGACGAGGACGCCGCCGAGCTGCGGCGCGTGGCGCCCGAGGCGTACCTGGAGCGCGCCCGCGCCGGCATGGCGGACCACGTCCGCGCCATCCTCACCATGCGCGCGCGCGGCGCGGTGGCGTTCGACTACGGCAACAACCTCCGCGCCCAGGCGAAGATCGCCGGCGTGGACGACGCCTTCGACTACCCCGGCTTCGTCCCGGCGTTCATCCGGGAGTCGTTCTGCGAGGGCCGCGGCCCCTTCCGCTGGGCGGCGCTCTCGGGGGACCCGCGCGACATCGCCGCCACCGACCGCGCGCTCCTCGAGCTCTTCCCGGACGACGAGCGCCTGCAGCGCTGGCTGGGCTACGCGAGCGAGCGCGTCGCGTACCAGGGCCTGCCCGCGCGGATCTGCTGGCTGGGCTACCGCGAGCGCGACCGCGCCGGGGCGCGTTTCAACGACATGGTGCGCGCGGGCGAGCTGTCGGCACCCATCGTGATCGGCCGCGACCACCTCGACGCCGGATCGGTCGCCAGCCCCTACCGCGAGACCGAGGCGATGCTCGACGGCTCCGACGCCGTGTCGGACTGGCCGCTCCTCAACTTCGCGCTCGGCGCCGCCTCCGGCGCCGCGTGGGTCTCGTTCCACCACGGCGGCGGCGTGGGCATGGGCTACAGCCAGCACGCCGGCCTCGTCGCCGTGGCCGACGGCTCCGACGAGGCGGCCGAGCGGCTGGCCCGTTGCCTCCTGAACGATCCCGGTCTCGGCGTGGTGCGCCACGCGGACGCCGGCTACGACACGGCCCGACGCGTCGCGCGGGAGCGCGGGCTCGACATGCCGAGCCTGGACGCCGCGGACGCCCTGGCGCCGGGCACGAGCCGGCCGAGCCCCGACGGGAGGGACCGATGAGCCCGCAGCCCTACGCCGCCATCGCCACCTTCGCCCGCGCGCCGCACCGCTCGCTCGCCGAGTCGTGGCGCGCGCAGGTGGGCGTCTTGGGGGTCCCGTTCGACATCGCCGGAGGCTTCCGCGCCGGAGCCCGCTTCGGTCCCCGCGCGCTGCGCGAGGCGTCGCTGCGCTACGCCCTCCCGCCGGAGGGCTTCCACGACCTCGAGACAGGACGCACGCTGCTCGCCGGCCTCGAGTTGGTCGACGCCGGCGACGTCGAGCTGCCGAGCCTCGAGGACGCCGTCGCGCGCGAGCGCATCGAGGCGGCGGCGCGCGCGCTGCGCGAACGCGTCGACCTGCCGCTCTTCCTCGGCGGGGACCACAGCGTCACCTACCCGCTCCTGCGCGCCTTCGACGACGTCGACGACCTCGACGTCGTCCAGCTCGACGCCCACCTCGACTACACCGACGTGCGCGACGGCACGCGGCACTCGAACTCGAGCCCGTTCCGCCGCGCCGCGGAGGACCTGCCGAACCTGGGCGTGATCACCGTCCTCGGCCTGCGTGGCCTGCGGACGGACCCAGAGGCGCTCGCGGCGGCGCGAGAGCGCGGTCACGAGCTGGTGCAGGCGCACGAGCTGGACGCGCCTGGGGACGGCGTGGAGCGCTTGCCCTCCGGTCGGCGCGTCTACCTGTCGATCGACCTCGACGTCTTCGACCCGTCGGTCCTCGCCGGCACGAGCTCGCCGGAGGTCGACGGGCTCGACTACCGCACGGTGCGCGAGCTGGTACGCGCCACGGCCGAGCGCAACACCGTGGTCGGCGTCGATCTGGTCGAGCTCGCGCCGCCCCTCGACCCGAGCGGCCTCTCGTCGCTGGTGTCGGCCCGACTGGCGCTCGACGTCCTCGCGGCGGTGGCATCATGACCGCCGACCTGCTGGTGACGGGCATCTCGCAGCTCGCGACCGCCCTGGAGCCGGGTCCGCTCCGCGGCGCCGAGCACGGCCGCATCGAGGTCGTGCGCGACGCGGCGTTCGCCGTCCGCGACGGCCGCATCGACTGGGTGGGGCCGGCGGCCCAGTGGACCGGCACGGCGCGTCGCGTGGCCGACGTGGGCGGCTGCGCCGTGGTGCCGGGCCTGGTGGACTCGCACACGCACCTGCTCTGGGGCGGCGATCGGCTCGACGACTTCGAGGCGCGCAGCCGCGGCGACGCCTACGAGACGATCCTGGAGCGCGGCGGCGGGATCCGCAGCACGATGGCCGCCACGGCCGCCGCCGACGAGCAGGCGCTGGTGCGCTCGGCGCTCACGCGCGCCGACGCGCTCCTCCGGTCGGGCGCCACGACCATCGAGGTCAAGTCGGGCTACGGCGGCTCGGTCGAGGCGGAGCTGCGGTCGCTCGAGGCGATCGACGTCCTCACGAAGCGCACCCCGGCCCGGATCGTGCCGACCCTGCTCCTGCACGTGCCGCCGCCCGAGGGGCGCGCGGCGTACGTCGACGACGTCGTGCAGCGCCTGGTGCCCGAGGTCGCCCGGCGGCGGCTGGCGGCGCGCGTCGACGTCTTCGTCGAGCGCGAGGCGTTCACGCTCGAGGAGGCGCGCAGGATCCTCGAGGCGGCGTTGGCGCACGGTCTCGCCACCACGCTGCACGCGGATCAGTTCGAGGTGCTGGGTGGCGTCGAGCTCGGCGTCGAGCTCGGCGCCCGCTCGGTCGACCACCTCGAGGCGTCGGGGGCCGAGCAGATCGCGGCGCTCGCCCATTCGCCCACGATCGCCACGCTCCTGCCGGGCGCGTCGCTCGAGCTGGGGCTGCGTCACGCCCCCGGACGCGCGCTCATCGACGCGGGCGCCGCGGTGGCCGTCGCCTCCGACCTCAATCCGGGCTCGAGCCCGCTCTACTCCACCTCGCTCGCGCTGGCGCTGGCCGTCCGCCTCAACGGCCTCCGACCGGACGAGGCGCTCGTGGCGGGCACCGTCAACGCCGCGGCCGCGCTCGGGCGCCGTCACGTCGGCCGGATCGTGCCGGGGTGTCATGCCGACTTCGTGGTGCTGCCGAGCGCCGACTGGCGCGACCTCGTCGCGGGCTTCGGCAGGCCGGGCACGTTGGCGATCTGGATCGGCGGCCGGCCCGTGGCCTCGGAGGGGGTGGCGTGACGGACGGGCCGCAGGGTGTGCTCGCCATCGGCGGCGCCCTCGCGTTGGAGGAGTTCGTCGACGTGGTCCGCCGCGGCCGGCGCGTCAGGATCGACGACGACGCACGGGCGCGCATGATCGCGAGCCGCGACGTCGTGGATCGCATCGTGGCGAGCGGCGAGCCCGTCTACGGCGTCAACACCGGCTTCGGCCGCTTCCAGGACGTCCGCATCGGCCCCGAGCACCTGCTCGAGCTGCAGCGCAACCTGGTGCTCTCGCACGCCATCGGTGTGGGCGAGCCGTTCGACCGCGAGGTCGTGCGCGGCATGCTGCTGCTGCGGGCGCAGTCGCTCGCGTTGGGGGCCTCGGGCATCCGTCCGCTGGTCGTGGAGCGGTTGCTGCGCTTCCTGGAGGCCGGCGTGCACCCGATCGTCCCGTCGCAGGGCTCGGTGGGCGCCTCGGGCGACCTGGCGCCGCTCGCGCACCTGGCGATGGCGGTCATCGGCGAGGGCGAGGTCGAGTACGGCGGCGCCGTGCGCGAGGCGGCCGAGGTCCTCGCCGAGCTCGGGCTCGAGGCGATCGTGTTGGAGGCCAAGGAAGGGCTCGCGCTGGTCAACGGCACGCAGGCGATGGGCAGCCTGCTGGCGCTCGTCCTCGCGGACGCCGCCACGCTCGTGGCGAGCGCCGACGTGGCGGCGGCGATGTCGGTCGAGGCGCTGCGCGGCAGCCACCGGCCGTTCGATCCCGCGGTCGCGCGGCTGCGCCCGCACCCCGGCGCGATCCTCGTGGCCGACAACCTCACGCGGCTGCTCGCCGACTCCGAGATCAACGCGTCGCACGCGGCGTGCGACAAGGTCCAGGACGCCTACTCGCTGCGCGCGGTCGTGCAGGTGCACGGCGCCGTGCGCGACGCCCTCCGGCATGCCCGCGGCGTCCTCGACATCGAGATGGCGTCGGTGACCGACAACCCGCTGGTGTTCGCCGACGAGGCGCGCGTGATCTCGGCCGGGAACTTCCACGGCGAGCCGCTCGCGCTGGCCGGCGACTACGTCGGCATCGCCCTGGCGGAGCTCGCCAACATCTCCGAGCGCCGCGTCGAGCAGATGCTGAACCCCGCGCTCTCGGGCCTGCCGGCGTTCCTGGCACCCGACGGCGGGCTGCACTCGGGCCTGATGATCAGCCAGTACACGGCCGCGGCCCTGGTGAGCGAGAACAAGGTGCTCGCCCACCCGGCGTCGGTCGACTCGATCCCGACGAGCGCGAACCAGGAGGACCACGTGTCGATGGGGACGATCGCGTGCCGCAAGGCGCGGAGCATCCTCGACAACGCGTCGTGGGTGATCGCGATCGAGGTCATGTCGGCGGCCCAGGCGCTCGACTTCCACGCGCCGCTCACCCCCGGCCGTGGGGCCGGCGCGGCCTACGCGCGGGTGCGGCAGGAGCTCCCCTACCTCGACCGCGACCTCTACCTGCGCCCGGGGCTCGATCGGGTGCGGCACCTGGTGCGCTCGGGCGAGCTGGTGCGCGCGGCCGAGGCGGCGGCGGGGCCGCTGGCGTGACCGCGGCCACGCGGGTCGCCTGATACCGTTGCGACGAGCGTGCGCGCTTCGCCGGCAGGACCGACGACGCCGCGCTCGATGGGGGTAGCGGTGACGCAACGCGTGCTCGTGGTCGAAGACGACGTCGACGTCGTCCGCCTCGTGCGGGCGTACCTCGAGCGCGAGGGGTACGAGGTGCTCGCCGAGCACGATGGCGAGTCCGGGTTACGGAGCGCGATGACCGACTCGCCCGACCTCGTGGTGCTCGACTGGATGCTCCCGCGGCTCGACGGACGCACGGTGCTCGAGCGCCTCCGGCGCACCTCGCGCGTGCCGGTGATCCTGCTGACGGCGCGCACGGAGGAGAGCGACCGCGTCCTGGGCCTCGAGATCGGCGCGGACGACTACGTCACCAAGCCGTTCAGCCCCCGCGAGCTCGTGGCGCGCGTGCGCGCGGTGCTGCGGCGCAACGTCCGCGAGCCCGACGAGACCGACATGGCGATCGTTCTGGGCAACCTCGAAGTCGATCCGTCGTCGCGCCGCGTCAGCGTGCGTGAGGAGCTCGTGCCCCTCACGACCCTCGAGTTCGATCTGCTGCACACACTCGCGCGGGCGCCGCAACGGGTGTTCACCCGCGACGAGCTGGTCGATCGCGTGTGGGGACCGGAGGCGACGGGCGTGGGGCGCGTCGTCGACGTCCACGTCTCGAACCTGCGCCAGAAGCTCGTGGCCGCCGGGGCCGACGGTCTCGTGCGGACGGTGCGCGGTGTCGGGTACGCGCTCGAGTAGGCTCGGTCCGCTCGCGGCGACGCTCCGTTCCAGCCTCGGCTGGCGCCTGGTCGCGTCGTACCTGGTGGTGGTGGGGATCGCGACCGTCACGGCGTTCACGGCGGGGGAGGCGATCGCCCCCGTCTTCCTCGATCGTCACCTGGAGCAGATGGCGCGACTCGACCCGCATCGGCGGGACGACCCCGCCATGGCCGCCGACCTGAGCGTCCAGTACCGCCGGGCGTTCACGTCGTCGCTGACGTGGGCCTTCGTCGCCGCGGCGGCGGCCACCGCGGTGGTCGGCGTGTTCGTGACGCGCAGGATCGTGACGCCGCTCCTGGCGATGGACGTGGCCAGCCGGAAGATCGCGAGCGGACGCTACGACGAGCGCCTCGACACCGGCGCCGTAGGGGAGATCGGCGCGGTGGCGCGGTCGTTCAACACGATGGCGCGGGCGCTCGACGAGAGCGAGAGCCGGCGGCAGCAGCTCGTGGGCGACCTGGCGCACGAGATCCGGACGCCGCTGTCGAACCTGCGCGGGTACCTCGAGGGTCTCGAGGACGGGGTCTTCGAGGTGGACGCCGAGACCACGGGGGCCTTCCGGCGCCAGCTCGACCGGCTCGAGCGCCTCGTGGAGGACCTGAGCTTGCTCTCGCGCCTCGACGCGGGCGAGGTGGCGGTGCGGCCGGGCGCCCACGCCGCGGGCGACCTCGTGAGCACGAGCGTCGCCGCGTTCGGCCCGCGCTTCGAGGAGCGTGGCGTGACGCTCGGGTTCGACGCGGTAGCGCCGAGCGTGCGGGTGTTGGCCGATCCCGCCCGCTTCGCCCAGGTGCTCGAGAACCTGCTCGGCAACGCCCTGCGCCACACGCCGAGCGGTGGGAGCGTCGAGGTCGCCGTCCTCCCCACGCCTTCACGGGTGCGCCTCGAGGTCCGCGACACGGGCGCGGGCGTGCCGCCGGAGATCGGCGACGCGGTGTTCCGACGCTTCGTGCGCGGCGACGCCGCGCGCAGCGCCAGCGACGGCGTCGGCAGCGGCATCGGCCTCACCATCGCCAAGGAGCTGGTCGAGCGTCAGGGCGGAGAGATCGGCCTGGAGGGGCGCGTGGGGGGCGGGAGCGTCTTCTGGTTCACGCTGCCGGCGGCGATCGAGACCGGCGGAGGACGGCCGGCGCACCGAGCACCGGAGAGACCGTAGCCTAGACAAACATTGTACAAACCCTTATCGCGTACGCTTCCTCCTGTCGACGCACCCGCCTCCGCCGCCGCGCCAATCCGGGCACGGCACCACGGGCGAACGCGTCCCACCTCGACCGACGCTCGATCGTCGGCGAGCCATGGAGGAACCACATGATCGTACGCAGCCTGATCGCTCTCGCCCTCACCATCGGACTCGTATTCGGCGCTGCCATGAGCAGCGGCCACGACAAGCCCGCCACCGTGGTCGACATCGCCCTCAGCAGCGACGACTTCAGCACCCTCGTCGCCGCCGTCGTGGCCGCTGATCTGGTCGAAGTCCTGCAAGGCGAGGGTCCCTTCACCGTCTTCGCGCCCACGAACGACGCGTTCGCCGACGCCCTCGAAGCCCTCGGCATCACGGCCGAGGAACTGCTCGCCTCCGATGATCTCGGTGCGATCCTCACCTACCACGTCGTCTCCGGCAACCTGATGGCCGCCGACGTCCTGGCCGCGGTCGAGGCCGGCATGGGCACCGCTACCGTCGAGACCGTCAACGGCGCTCCGATCACGGTCGAAGTCATCGACGGCAACGTCGTCCTGAACGGCACCGCGACGGTCACCGCCGTCGACCTCGAAGCCGGCAACGGTGTCGTGCACGTGATCGACGCCGTCATCCTGCCCCCGCAGTAATCCCCCGACCCCGATGGCGGCGCTACGAGCGTCGCCGG
>SKWV01000245.1 GCA_007128755.1 Trueperaceae bacterium | reverse complement strand
GCGATGTCGGCCATCTCCTTGGGCACCCCGAGGGTCTCGAAGGCGATGACGTCCTCGGAGATCGTGCGCATCACGCCACCGACCGAGCCGCGCTGCTGGAACACGTTCACCCGGAAGCGGCCGTGGCCGGTGAGGGCGAACGAGAAGTCGAGGTCCTTGCGCTCCTCGTAGTTGCGCTGCTTCTTCTCGTCCATCATCGAGTACATGAGGCGCCGCGTCATGTTGGGGTTCAAGACCTCGTGCTCGCTCGGCCGCCACTCGCCGTGGATCTTGATCATCGGCGGCAGCCCGACGGTGATCACGAGGTCCGAGGCGCCGCGTTCGACGGCCATCTTGAGGAGGTCGACGATGTCGACCTGTTGTTGTGTCGCGCGGATCTGGTCTGACATGAGTCGCTCCTTCAGGGGATCATTCGGCCGTGCGGGCGAGGACTTCCTCGAGGGTGGTGATGCCTTGGAACGCCTTGTGGACGCCGTCCTGGCGGAGGGTCTTCATCCCGTTCGCCATGGAGAGGTTGCGGATCTCGAGCGCCGAGGCCTCGCGCACGATGGCGCCCTCGAGCGTGTCGTCGACGACGAGGAGCTCATGGATGGCGTAGCGGCCGTTGTAGCCGGAGCCGCCGCACTTCTCGCAGCCGACGCCGCGGAAGAGCGTGCGGCCCGTGATCTCGCTCATGTCCATGTCGAGCCGGCGCATGACGCTCTCGTCCGGGGTGTACTCGACGCGGCAGTCCTTGCAGACCTTGCGGACCAGCCGTTGCGCCAGCACGCCGATGAGCGAGGCCGAGACGTTGAACGGCTCGATCCCCATCTCGGTGAGGCGCACCACCGCGCCGGACGCGTCGTTGGTGTGCAGCGTGGCGATGAGCAGGTGGCCCGTGAGCGCCGCCTCGACCGAGATCTTGGCGGTCTCGTGGTCGCGGATCTCGCCGACCATGATGATGTCGGGGTCCTGGCGGAGGAAGGCGCGGAGCGCGCGGGCGAAGTCGAGCCCGGCCTTGACGTTCACCTGCGTCTGGTTGATGCCCGGGATCTCGTACTCGACCGGGTCCTCGACGGTGCTGACGTTGACGTCGGGCGTCGCCACGCGCTTGAGGATGGAGAAGGTCGTGAACGACTTGCCCGAACCGGTCGGCCCGGTGATCAGGAACATCCCGTAGGGCTTCTGGATCACGTCCGCGAAGCGCTGGAAGTTGTACGGCGCGAAGCCGAGCTGCTCGATCTCGGGGATGCTCGCCGCCTTCTTGAGCAGCCGCATCACGATCTTCTCGCCGTACACGGTGGGGAGGGTCGAGAGGCGCAGGTCGAGCTCGGCGTTCTTGTCCTTGAAGCGCACGCGCCCGTCCTGCGGGAGGCGGCGCTCGGCGATGTTGAGGCCGCCCATGATCTTGATCCGCGCCGCCATCGCGCTCGCGGTCCCCTTGGGCATCGTCATGTACTCGCGGAGCGAGCCGTCCTTGCGCACCCGCACCACGACCTTGTCGGGACGCGGCTCGATGTGGATGTCCGACATGTCGTTGAGCAGCGCCTCGCGGATGATGTTGTTGACGACCTTGACCAGCGCGTTGTCGTCGATCGCGCTGGTGTCCTCATGGACCTCGGACCTGCCGCCACCGACCTCCTCCATGACGGCGCGCGCGAGCTCGTCCATGTCGGTGCCGTCTCGGTAGAAGCGGCTGATCAGGTGGGCGAGCGACTCGTCCGTCGCCACGGCGGGTTGGATCTCCTTGCCGGTGATGAGCCGGATGTCGTCGAGCGCGAACACGTGACGCGGGTCCTTCATCGCCACCACGAGCGTGTTGCCCTCGATGCGGATCGGCATCGCGTTGTAGCGCCGGACGGTCGCCTCGGGCACTAGCGACACCGCGAACGGGTCGACCTGCACGGATCCCGAGTCGAGGAACTCGTAGCCGAGCTGCATCGCGAGGCTCTTCGCGAGCATCTCGGGCGAGATCTTGCCCGACTGGACGAGCGTGTCCTCGAGGCGACCGCCGCCGGAGCGCTGCTTGTTCAGCGCCTCCTCGACATCGGTCTGCATGACGTACCCGAGGTCGACGAGGATCTCGCCCAACGGCTTGACCTTGCCGAGCTTGGCCTGCTCCTCGAGCGCCCGGCGCAGCTGCTCGCGCTTCAACTTCTTGTTCATGAGCAGCGTCTCGCCGAGTCGCCCCTTGTCGTCGGCGTAGATGCGGTCGATGCGCGCCTGCACGGCCTGGTCGGAGCTCGCGACGAAGGAGACCGGGACCGTCACGATCGACTCGATGTCGGCCATGCGGCGCGGGTCCGACATCGCGATGATCAGCGTGGCGCCGTCCATCTTGTAGGGCACGGCGTTGAACTGCACCGCATCGAGCCGCAGCAGGTGCGCGGCGAGCACCTCGTCGAAGGGCTCGTGCGAGAGCGACTCGATGTACTCCAGCCCCATCTGCTCGGCGAGCAGGCGGCCGAGCTGCTCCTCGGTGATGTAGCCGCGCTTCACGAAGATGCGGCCCAGCAGGCCGCCGGTCCGCTGCTGCTCGGTCGTCGCCTCGGCGAGTTGCTCCAGCGTCATCAGGCCCTTCTCGACCGTGAGCGCACCGAGCCGTCCGGCGGTGTCGACCTGGAAGTCGTGCGGCGGCTCGAGGCCGAGCTCCGGGTAGTACGTGGCGAGCGCCCACTGCAGTTCCTTGTGCAGCGCCTGGTACGGCTCCACCACGCAACCGGACACGTCCTCGACCTCCTCGATCGCGAGGGCGTCGAGCGGGTCCTCGAAGGCGACGCGCAGGCGCGTGCCGTCGAGCGCGAACGGCAGCGCGCCCACCTCGTAGGCGGTGTCGGCGTTGATCTTGGCGAGCGCCTCGGGCATCACGTCGACGCGCGGCAGCATGACGAG
>SKWV01000317.1 GCA_007128755.1 Trueperaceae bacterium | reverse complement strand
TGAGGGCGTGGCGACGCTCGCCGCCGCGCTCCCGTCCGGGTCGAGAGCCCGCACGAGGTGCCACACGGCGTCGTCGCGCCAGACGACGTCGTCCACGGCCCAGCTGCCGCCCCGCGTGCGCAGCTCCCCGGTGTCGTGCGGCTGCCCGCCGCTGGTGGGGTAGAAGGCGCTCGCCGCGAGCCGCCACCAGGTGCCGTGCTCATCGCTGTGGATCGCCTCGAGGGAGGACTCGAACTCCGTCCGGTACGAATCGTGCTGCTCCAGCCGCGTCATGGCTCACCCTACCGCCAGACCGTCAGCCACCCCACCATGGCTTCCTGACGACGTCACGTAGACTCCGACACCATGGACCAGTCCTCGTACAGCGCTACACTGCCTTCGGAGGCCACCGTGCGTGATCACGCCCACCTGCTGCGACCCTCCGACCCCGAGTTCGACGAGGTCGGTGAGGTTCGCCTCACGGGACTCATCGCCGAGTTGATCGAAGGACTCGGCGAGGACGTCGCCCGCGAGGGCCTGCTCAAGTCGCCGGAGCGGATCGAGCGGTCGCTGCGCTTCCTCACGTCGGGCTACACGGCGGACGTGCAGACCGTCGTCAACGGCGCGCTGTTCGAGTCCGAGGGTTCGGAGATGGTGGTGGTGAAGGGCATCGAGTTCTACTCGCTCTGCGAGCACCACATGCTGCCCTTCTTCGGCACCGCCCACATCGCCTACGTTCCCGACACGACGATCCTGGGGCTGTCGAAGTTCGCGCGGGTCGTCGACGTGTTCGCGCGCCGGATGCAGGTCCAGGAGCGCATGACCACGCAGATCGCCGACGCGCTCGAGCACGTGCTCGCGCCCAAGGGCGTGGCGGTGGTCACGGAGGCGAGCCACCTGTGCATGATGATGCGCGGTGTCGAGAAGCAGGGGTCGACCACCCGCACCAGCGCGATGCGCGGCATCTTCCGGGACGACGGCCGGACCCGTCAGGAGTTCCTCGACGCGTTGCGCTGACGCCCCGAGAGCGCGCCGCGTGACCTAGAGCGCGTGCTGCTCGAGCCAGGCGACGACGCCGCCCTCCTCGGGGGAGGGGATGTGCTCGTCGGCGACCGCCAGGGTGTCGGCGTGCGCGTTGCCCACCGCGATCCCCCGGCCCGCCCACTGCAGCATCGTCACGTCGTTGAGCCCGTCGCCGAAGGCGACGACCTCGCTCCGCGGCACGCCCAGCTGCTCGGCGATGAGCGCGAGCGCCGTGCCCTTGTCGGCCCCGGCGCCGATCACCTCCAGGAAGCCGTCCCCCCACAGGTAGCGCGTCAGGTGCGGCAGGGTGCGCTCGATGTGCGCGGAGACGAGCGCGCACGACTCCGAGGGCGCGAACACGACCTTGTCGGCCAGGTGCGCGAAGTCGCCGGAGGAGAAGCGCTCCACCAGGCGGTTCTGCGTCAGCGCGCCGTTCCAGCGCTCGTGTCCCGGGTCGCGCACGAAGAGCGTGTCGTCGACCACGCAGCTGAACTCCAGGACGTCCTGGTCGAGGTAGGGCGAGAGCACGGCCAGCACGTCGGCGGCGGCCAAGCGCGTACGACGCAGGGTGCTGCCGCCGGCACCGAGCACGAGGGCGCCGTGGTTGACGCTGCACGGCCCGACGACGTCGAGGCCGTCGAGGAAGGGCTGGGCGGCGGCGCGGGCGCGGCCGGTGAGCACGGTCACGTGGTGACCGGCGCGGCGCGCGGCTTCGATCGCCACGGGGACGTCGGCGGGGAGACGGTAGTCGTCGGTGACGAGGGTGCGGTCGAGATCGAAGGCCAACAACATGGGGCCGAGCCTACCGCCCCAGCGACCTCGGCATGGGCAGCCACCAGACGGTGCCCGCGGCGTCGCCCACGAGCAGGCCCGACGGCGCGCCCGTCGGTCCGACCGGCACGAGGTTCGTGACCAGCCGCGCCGGCATCGGCGTCTCGACCATCACACGGCAGGCGCTGGCGTCGCAGCGCACCCAGGCCACACGGCGGCCGTCGCTGGCCGGCAGCGCCAGCAGGTCGACCCCGGTCGCCGGCGTGCGCAGCCAGGCGGCACGATCGAGGTTCCGTTCGCCGATCACGTGGCTCGAGACGTCGAGTGACGAGGCGACCGACGTCGGCGACGGCAGCGGCGACCCTGCGTCCCGGACGCCCGCGGCGAGGATCGCGCCGAACTCGTAGCGCACGAGCGGACCGCGCAGGTGGGGGCGGTGCTGGACGTAGGCGCGCGCGTCGATCGCGGCGAGCATGTGCAGCCAGCGGGAGCGGCCGACCGCGGGTGCCTCGGCGATCGGCCGGAGGTGCGTGCCGTCCCAGGCGAGCGTGACGAGGCGGGCGCCACGGCGTTCGTCCGACACGGTCACGTGCAGGCCGACGGCGTCGTGCGCTCGCCAGGGCGTCGACCGGCGCTCCTCGATCACCTCGGGATGGGGCGGCGCCCACCGCGCCACCACCTGCATCGAGCCAATCGCCACCAGCACCACCGATCCCGCCTCGACCTCGTCGCCGAGCACGCCATGCCGGTAGCGCTGGGTCGGGTCGGCGAGCACCGCGATGGCGGGCCCGACGTCGCCGCCGAGGTCGAGGAGCACCAGTTCGGCGTCGGGGAGGGCCCGCACGCCCTGGGCGCGCGCCCGCACGCGGGCGTCGCGCTCGAGCAGGAGCAGGTCGCCATCCTCGGCGACCACGGCGATCGTCCCGCTCGCGAGGCCGGTCCGGTCCCGGAGGTCGTCGAGGCAGACGGGCCGGTGGAGGAGGCTCACGGCCGGTCCGACGACCGCGGCCACCGGCACCCCCGGCGCCCGAGCGAAGCGCTGCAGCCGGCCGAGGCCGTCGACGGCGAAGATCGCGCCGTCGCACGCCGCGGCCTGCTCCACCGCCAG
>SKWV01000101.1 GCA_007128755.1 Trueperaceae bacterium | reverse complement strand
GTGCGGCCCATGCGACCCGCACCGATCATGGCGACGTTCAACGCTTCGGTCATCACCAGCCTCCTCGAGTGTCGGCCCGGGGAGCGGGATGGCCGAGGCGAGGATGCATCATCGGCGGTTCCCATCGCAAGGTCAAGTCCGACGAACCGTCCAATACTAAAGTGGGTACTTGACTTTTGCGGCGGCGCCCCCGATACTCCAGGACATGCACGCGCACACGGCCAGCAGCGACCAGGTCTTCCACGCGCTCGGCGACGGCACACGGCGCGCGATCGTCTTGCAGCTCGGCAGCGGGCCGGCGTCGGTGAGCGAGCTCGCGCGGCCCCTGCCGATCAGCCTGGCGGCCGTGGTGCAGCACGTGCAGGTCCTGGAGGCCAGCGGCCTCGTCGCGACGCACAAGCAGGGCCGGGTGCGCACCTGCCACCTCGTCCCCGACGCGCTGCTGGAGGCCGAACGCTGGCTCGCCCAGCGGCGCGCGCTGTGGGAGGGGCGGCTCGACCGCCTCGAGGCCCTGGTGCACGCCCGTTCACCCGTCGACGGCGCTCGGGCGACCGCGCCGTCCATCGCGCCCATCGACGCACCGTGCGAGGAGGAGACGCCATGAACCGACCGACACCCACCGACCGCGCCAGCCGCATCCTGGAGATCACGCGCGTGTTCGACGCGCCGCGCGAGGTGGTGTTCCGCTACCTCGTCGAGCCGGACCTGATCGCGCAGTGGTGGGGGCCCGACGGCTTCACGACGCCCGCCGAGCAGGTCGAGGTCGAGGCGAAGGTCGGCGGCACGCACCGCAAGACGATGGTGCTCGAGAGCGCGGAGATCGCCGCGGGCATGGGTGTGCCGGTCGGCACACCGTTCCCCGACGCGGCGACCGTGCTGGAGATCGCGCCACCGGAGCTGCTCGTGCTGACGTCGGAGCCGCAGCCCGAGATGGGGCTCGTCGAGCGCACCGTCACCCGCATCGAGCTCCATGCCGAAGGCCCGAACCGCACGCGCGTGACGCTGGTCGACGGGCCCTACGGCGACATGATGGCGCCGCACGCCGAGACCGGCTGGACGCAGCAGTTCGGGAAGCTCGAACGGCTGTTGGCGAGCTGAGGAAGTGAGGACGCGATGCGAACCCAGTACTACACCGCCACGAGCCTCGACGGCTTCATCGCGACGGAGGACGACTCCCTCGAGTGGCTGTTCCCCCTCGGCGACCTGAGCGCGTCGAGCTACCCGGCGTTCATCGCCGAGGTCGGCGCCCTCGCGATGGGATCGACGACCTACGAGTGGATCGTGGACCACGGCGAGCGCGTGACGGCCGAGGCGGGATCGCCGTGGCCGTACGCGCACCCCACCTGGGTGTTCACGCGCCGGCGGCTGCCGACCATCGCCGGTGCCGACGTCCGCTTCGTCTCGGGTGACGTTCGACCGGTGCACGCCGCGATGCGCGAGGCCGCGGGCGACGCGAACGCGTGGGTCGTCGGTGGTGGCGACGTGGCCGGCCAGTTCTTCGACGCCGGCCTCCTGGACGACCTGCTCGTCCAGGTCGGCTCGGTCACGCTCGGGCGGGGGAAGCCGCTCTTCCCGCGTCGCGTGCTGAGCCCCATGCTGCGCCTCGTGTCGGCGGAACGCATGGGGCCTGCGATGGTGGAGTTGCGGTACGAGATCGAACGTGCGCAGGCGTCGGAGGCGTCATGACGGTACGGCGTATGGCGGGTGCGCAGCCTTACGCGGCAGCCACGTCGGTTCGAACGAAGTCCACGCCAACGAAGAGGAGCCGAGCGTCTCGAAGGGATGCCAGGGCGTAGGCGAAGCAGTCTCCGAAGTTAAGCGCGGCCGGGTGGCGACCCTTCCCGAACCGCATCCATGCGTCAAGGGCTACGTCGGCTTGATCTCTGTCGACGGGCACGATCTCGACACCCGCCTCGTGGAGGTACAGGCGGAGGTCGTGGACGCCCTCGTTGCCGTAGCGTGCCGCGAGCACGATCGAGCACTCGAGGTAGTTGGCTGCCGACATGAGGGTGATGGCGGCGCCCGCCAACACCTCGTTGACCCGTGCCCGCTCTGGCTCTCCACTGAGCGCCGCCACGACGGCGCTGGTGTCGACGACGATCATCGGGGCAGGCCGCGGTCGTCGTACCCGAGGATCTGATCGGCGGTCCGTCCGTCGCGCCGGGTCAAGCCCGCGCAGTGGCCGGAGATGGCGTCGAGTCGTTCGCGAACGCGTTCGCCGGGCTGTCCGCTGCGCGCGAGCGCCTCTTCCAGGGCCGCTTCGACGGCGGAGGTCAGTGTCGTGCCCCTGCGTTCGGCGAGTTGCCGGGCGAGGTCGTGCACGCGACGCGACTTGATGTTCAGGGACATGATCGCAACCCTTCGATGTTACACCTTACACCAGAAGTTCTACAAGGTGGAACCGCGTCGGGAGTCAGCGCCGTCGCAGATGCGCCTCGCTCAACGAGCACGTACACGGCGTGCTACGATTGCTACGGAGGCGGTCGTGGCGAAGACGATCCCGCATCGCGAGCTCAGGAACCACAGCAGCGACGTGCTGCGGCGCGTGCAGGCGGGCGAGACGATGCTGGTGACCAACCACGGAGAGGTCGTGGCCGTGCTCTCGCCGCCCACGCAAGGGCTCACGCCCCGGGTCGTAGCGGCGAAGCAGCTGGGCGGCTTCGCGTCGATCCCGCGTGTGCGTTCCACCGAGTCGATCCGTGAGGCGCTGGGCGCGCTGCGCGAGGAGTGAGAGCGTGCGTCACTACGTCGATACCTCGGCTGCGGCGAAGCTGCTCGTCGACGAGCCGGAATCCGATGCGCTGGCGGCGTTCCTGGACCGCGTGGTCGCGGACGGCGACGCCGTCGGCTCGAGCTTGCTGCTCGAGACCGAGCTGCGTCGG
>SKWV01000425.1 GCA_007128755.1 Trueperaceae bacterium | reverse complement strand
CCGCCACCGAGGTCATCAACGACCTCGGGATGCAGACGTTCAGCGCCGGGGCGCTCGACATGGTGTCGTTCCAGAACGAGTACACCTCGGTGCCGGCGGACGGCTGGACGCAGCTGCTCCTGTACCGGGCCGACCTCTTCGAGGAGGCCGGGCTGGAGCCGCCGACCACCTTCGACGCCATCCTCGCCGCGATCGAGGAGCTCCACGACCCGCCGAACATGTTCGGCTTCGTCGCCGCCACCGATCCGAGCCAGGACTACATGATGCAGGTGATGGAGCACTTCGCCCTCGCCAACGGCGTGCACTTGGTCGACGACGACGGCAACGTGACGCTCGACACGCCCGAGATGGTCGAGTTCCTGGAGTTCTACGCCCAGCTCGTCGACGCCAGCCCGCCCGGCAACCTCTACTGGCAGCAGTCGCGCGAGCTCTACCAGGCCGGCCAGGCCGCCATGATCGTGTGGTCGCCGTTCATCATCCCGTCGCTGGTGGGCCTGCGCGACGAGGTGCCGGTCACCGCCGACGAGGATCACTACTCCGGCTGGTTGGCCGAGCGTACCGAGTTCGTGACGCGCGTCGCCGGGCCGAGCAACCCCGACGGCGCCGGCTGGGCACAGCTCCAGTACTTCGGCATCACGGTCGACGCCGACATCGACGCGGCGCAGGAGTTCGTCTCCTATCTGCTGACCGAGGGCTACCTCGACTGGATGTCGATGGCGCCGCAGGGCAAGTTCCCGGTCCGCAGCGGCACGCCCGATGAGCCCGAGCGCTTCGTCGAGGGCTGGGCGGAGCTCGAGATCGGCGTGGATC
This sequence comes from Trueperaceae bacterium, assembly GCA_007128755.1. GTDB lineage: Bacteria > Deinococcota > Deinococci > Deinococcales > Trueperaceae > SKWV01. The sequence goes on along the minus strand of SKWV01000425.1, from coordinate 2,072 downwards.
GGTTCGCGCCGCTGAGCGACTTCTACGACCAGGAGGTCATCGACTCCATCGTCGAGGGTCTCGAGACCGGCAGCCGGTGGGGCTTCGCTCAGGACGAGGGCGCCCTGCTCGCGACCGTCTACGGCACCCGCGTCATGAACGAGCTCGTGCGCGACTTCCTCGATGGGCAACGCACCGCCGAGGAGACCGCCCAGGAGCTTCAGCAGCGCGTGGAGGACTTGCGCTGACGCGCTGAGGCCCGAGCGGGGACCGGTCGCGACCGGTCCCCGCGGCGGGTCGCGGTCGGAGGGGACGCATGGCGCGTCGACGACAGCCCACGCTCGCCGCCCGCGAGGCGCGGCTCGCCTACTGGATGCTGGCGCCGACCTTCGTCGTGATCCTCGCCATCGTGCTCTTCCCGGTCCTGCTCAACGTCTGGATCAGCTTCAAACCCGTCGGGCTGGCCGACCTGCGCGCTCCCGTCCCGGTCGCGAACGAGCGGGTTATGGAGGAGCCGGAGGCGGCGGGCGAGGAGCTCGTGCTGCGCCTCACCATGCGCAACGGCTCGCAGCGCGTCACCCTCTTCGACGTCCGCTGGCAGAAGACGCTGCCCCCCGGGCTCTCGTTGACGACCGTCGACGCGCGCTGCAGCCAGGACGGCGTCACCGTGGCGTGCCGCTTCGGCGACTGGGAGGGGGGGTACCGCGAGACGCTCGAGCTCACCTTCGTGGCCGACGACGCCTACTTCGCGGCCGGCGCCCCGGACGTGCGCGGCGCGCCCACCGACATGCGCGCGAGCGCCGAGAACGTGCTCACGAACCTCGTGTTCACGCTCGACAACTACCGCCGCGTGATCACCGGGACCGACTTCTGGCCGACGCTGCGCATCACCCTCACCTACACGTTCCTCAGCACCTTGGGGTCCATCGTGCTCGGGCTGCTCGCGGCGCAGTTGCTCAACTCGACCTTCGTCGGCCAGGGGGCGCTGCGCGGGCTGTTCCTGTTCCCCTACGTCGCGCCCGTGATCGCGGTCGCGTTCGTGTGGGCCTTCTTCCTCGACCCGTTCAGCGGCACCGTGAACGCGCTCGGACAGCGCTGGGACATCATCGACACGCCGATCAACTTCCTCGGGCAACGGGCGATGGACGTCAGCCTGCTCGGGGTCACCTTCGCCCTGCCGCTGGCGCTCACCACGGTGATCGTGTTCAGCTCCTGGAACTACTTCCCGTTCGCGTTCCTGTTCATCCTGGCGCGGCTGCAGGCGGTGCCCACCGACATGTACGAGGCCGCCGAGGTCGACGGCGCCGGCCCGTTCCAGCAGTTCTTCTTCATCACCCTGCCCAACCTGGCCGGCGTGCTGGCCGTGCTCTTCTTGCTGCGCGTCATGTTCCTGATCAACAAGTTCGAGGATATCTTCCTGCTCACCGGCGGCGCCGCCGGCACCAAGAACCTGCCGGTGATGATCTACGACGAGGCCTTCGCGCGGGCCGACATCGGCGCCGGCTCCGCGGTCGCGATGGTGCTCTTCGCGGTCCTGCTCGCCTTCATGGTCGTCTACTACCGCTTCGCCCCGGAGACCGAGCGATGAGCGCCGCCGCCGCGCGCCCGAGCGCGCGTCGCGCTCCCGCCCGGACGCTCTTCGCCGCGGTCGTGGCGGCCGTGATGGGCGCCCTCACCGTCGCGCTCGTCGTCGTCCTCTGGTCGCTGGTCGCGACGCTGGTCGGCGGCATGGTCACCACGGTCCCGCTGATGCAGGCGCTGCTCGCCGGTCTGGTGCTGGGCGCCGTGATCGGCCTGACGCGCAGACGCCGCGACACGCCCGCGCCCATCGCCCTGGCCGCCGGCGTGGCGATCGGTCTGGTGTGGCTGCTCGCGACCGGCTTCCGACCGCTCGGGCTCGAGGCGGTGCGCCCGTTCTGGGGCGTCGGCATGGCGCTCGTGGCGTTCGCGCTGTCGGGGCACCTGGTGCGCTACGGCCTCCGCGGGCTCGACCTCGGCGTGCTGCGCCGCGACGTGATCGAGCGCGTCCTCGTGCGGCTGCTGCGCGGCGCCGGCTTCGCGTTCTTCCTGGTGATCATCTTGTTCCCGTTCTG
>SKWV01000151.1 GCA_007128755.1 Trueperaceae bacterium | reverse complement strand
GACCTGCTGCGCGCCTCCAAGCAGGCCGCCGACGAGCTGCAGGTGCCGCTCGCGCTGCACGCCAGCCAGTCGGTGTTCGAGTTCGACGAGATGATGCGCCGGCACGCCCTCACGCCGCTCGAGTGGCTGGCGGAGATCGACTTCCTGGGCGAGCGGACCATCCTGGGGCACGCGCTGCTCATCGCCGGGCACTCCTGGGTCCAGTTCCCGGGCGACGACCTGCGGCTCCTGGCCGAGTCCGGCACGGCCGTCGCCCACTGCCCCTGGGTGTTCGGGCGTCGCGGCGTGATGATGGAGTCGTTCGCGGACTACGTGGCGCGCGGGATCACCATGACGCTCGGCACCGACACCTCCGTGCAGTCGATGATCGAAGCGCTGCGCTGGGCGGCGGTGCTGGGCAAGCTGAGCAAGCGCCAGACCGACGTGTCGACCGCGCGCGACGTGTTCGACGCCGCCACCCTGGGCGGCGCGCGAATGCTGCACCGGTCCGACCTCGGCCGCATCGCACCCGGCTGCAAGGCCGACCTGCTGGCGTGGGACCTCGGCTCGCTGTTCATGGTGCCGCTGCGCGACCCGATCCGGAACCTGGTGTACTCGGCCCAGGCCGAAGACCTGCACGACGTGATGGTCGACGGCCGCTGGCTGATGCGGGACCGGGTCGTCCTGAGCGCCGACGAGCGCGCCGTCGCGGCCCGGCTGCAGCGCGAGGGCGAGCGCATGTGGCCGCGCATGCACGTGGGCGACTGGGCCGGACGCAGCGTCGACGAGATGTCGCCGCCCACCTATCCGGCCTTCGAGGCGTCGGTCGACTAGGGCGCCGCTAGGAACAGCATGAGTACATATGTCGCATCCATGGCAGGACGATCCTCGCAGCGAAGGTCCGATTTCAGGTGCGTAGCACCGCTACGGCGACGGCGCATCGACGCCGACACGCTGTACGTGCACTCGGTGCTAACCTGTACGTCAGGAGGACGATGTGGCGACGAAACTCACGCTCCGGATGGACGAGCGCCTGATCGAGGCCGCGAAGCGCCACGCGGCGGCTCGGCAGACCTCGGTGTCGAGGATGGTGGCGGCGTACTTCGAGGCGCTGGACGCGCTGTCGGCCGGCGGTGCGCTGCCCGACGACCTTCCGCTGCCGTCGCCCCGGGTGCGCGCCCTCGTCGGAGTCCTGCCCCATGAGCCGGACCCGGAAGGCGTGTACCGGACGCACCTCGAACGCAAGTACGCGTGAGGATCCTGATCGACACGAACGTCGTGCTCGACGTTCTGATGGCGCGGCAACCGCACCTGGACCATGCTGTGGCAATCTTCGCCCTGGCGGACGCTCGCCGTGTGAGCGGCGTACTCGGTGCCACGACGCTCACGACGGTCTTCTACCTCCTGGTCAAGGCCATCGGCGTCGCCGACGCGCGCACGCACGTCCGCTCGCTGCTCGACCTGTTCGGCGTAGCCGCCGTCGATCGGGCGGTCCTGGTCGGGGCGCTGGATGCCGGCTTCGAGGACTTCGAGGATGGCGTTCTGCACCAGGCCGCCACGACCGCCGGGGTCGAAGCTATCGTCACCCGAGACGTCGCTGGGTTCGCTGCTGCGTCGCTCCCCGTCTTCACACCTGCGGCGTTCCTGGCCGCCGTGCATGGCGACGGCGGCTGACCTAACGGGAGCGACGGTCGGGACACGAGATGTCGCCGCCCACCTACCCCACCTGCGACACGTCGCTCGGATGAGCGCCATCATCACGTGGACAAGCGTTCGCCTGATCGCGGGCGCGCACGGCCCCTTGGGAAGCCACCCAGCGCGTGCGATGGATGCGACGGCACCCTCGCACGCGAAGTTGCTTCAACGGTTCAGGTTGTAGGCTAGCGGCCATGACCTCACCGGCCCCACGCTGGGCGATCATCGACGGGCGACGCGTGCCGCACGACGGCGCCACCGTCCACGTGAGCGACCTAGGCCTCCGCCGCGGCCACGCCGTGTTCGAGATGTTCCGGATCGAAGCGGGCGTGCCGCTCTTCCTCGAGGCCCACCTCGCCAGGCTCGCCCGCTCGGCAGAGGCCATCGGCCTGCCGCTCCCCCGCGCCGCCGACGGCGTGGCCGCCGACGTGCACGCGCTCATCGAAGCCAACGCGCTCGGCGTCGCGGCGGTGCAGATCCTCCTGACCGGCGGACCCTCCGACGACGGCGTCACCTTGCGGGAGCCGACCTGCATCGTCACCTCGACGCACGTGCCGCCGCGCGCGGCCGCGCCCGCCGGCGCGACGCTCGTCACGCATCGCCACACGCGCGAGCTCCCCGAGGCGAAGAGCACCAACTACCTCACCGCCATGCGCCTCGCGGCCGCCATGCGCGCCGCGGGGGCGATCGACGTCCTCTACCACGACGGCGTTCACGTGACCGAAGGCGCCCGCTCGGCGCTCGCCGTCATCCTGGATGACACGTTCGTGACGCGCCGCGATGGCGTGCTGGCGAGCGTGAGCATGAGCAAGCTGCTCGGTCTCGCCCGCGAACGCATGCGGGTCGAGGAACGCGCCATCTCCCTCGACGAGCTCTACGCCGCCGACGAGGTCCTCAGCACCGGCTCCGTCCGCGGCGTGGTGCCGGTCACGGCGATCGACGCGCGGTCGATCGGCGACGGCACCATCGGGCCGCACGCCCGCGCCCTCTTCACGGCGTTCGCCGCGCACGTCGCGCGATACGTCGCCGGGCGTCGTGGTGGCGCCGCGTAGATCTCGTGGTGTGGGCTCGGGAAGCGCATTGCCAGATCGTCACGAGACCGTCGACTCGTGCTCCCAGCTCGAGGTCCCCGCGGGCTCGATCTCTCGGACGACACGGGTCGGTTCTCGCCGGCTCCTGCGGTCCTGCCGGGGCGGCCGTGCCTCGACCCGAGCG
>SKWV01000078.1 GCA_007128755.1 Trueperaceae bacterium | reverse complement strand
GAGGCGGGCCGAGGTCCGGGCGGAGGTCCGGGCGGGGGCCCGCCCGCGGCCTGAGCCGCCAGCCGCCGGGTCAGGTCCGGCGCTCCGCCTCGCGCCTAGCGGCGTCCCACGCCGCTCGGCCCTCGTCGACCTCGTCGCGCGGCAGGTCACCCGCCTCGAGCTCCACGTCCGAGACGGCGTCGAGGTGATCGTAGAAGGCCGCGCCGGCCGCCGCGACCGAGTCGGCGGGGCGGTGGGCGAGCCAGGCGAACAGCACGTCCTCGGCGCGGGCGTAGGCACCGCGCGCGAGCGCGTAGTCGTGCAGGCGCGACCAAGTCAGAGGCGGACGATGCTCGGGCGGCACCGACGCCGCCAGGCGCTCGACGCGCTCCGCTATGTCGGTCTCCCCCACCTCGGCCAGCCCGGCTTCGAGGACGAGGTCGAGCGCGCGGAGGCGCAGCGCGGCCGCCAGCGCGTCGGCCTCGTCGGCGCCCCCGTCGTGCCGCCCTGACTCCAGGATGGTGGCCGCGTCGACCTCGAGGATCGCCGCGAGCAGGTAGGCGCGCTCCCCGTCGACCGATCCGGCGCTCCGCAGGATGTCGAGCAGGTCCTCGCTGCCGAGCCGGCGGACCAGCCCGGGGCCGCTGCCGACGTGGGCTCGGTAGAGCCGCTCGACCTCGAGGCCGATGGCGGTGGCGTCGCGCAGGCGCTCCGCGTCGTCCTCCCCCACGGCGAGCCGTGACAGGGCGAGCCGGAGCTGTTCGATCGTGCGCGCGATGAGTTCGTCGCGGATGGGCATGGTCCAGGGTAGCGCGCGCGCCGCCGGCCGATGGCCCGTAGAGTGAGGCGTGAGCACGCAGGAGCTGCCGCCGAGCTTGGGTGGAGTCGACCCGCGCGCCCGGAGCGCCTTCGGTCGCGTGCGGCGCCGCGTCGGCGTCGCGCTCCTGGTGGTGGCGGCGATCATGACGATCTGGTCGCTCTCGCGTCCGGACGGCGGCGAGCGACGCGACGACGCTCCGGCCGGCGCCGCGCGGCAGGCCGCTCGATGGCACGTCGGCGCGCTCGCGCCGCGGTCAGCCGGTCAGGTCGAGCAGGCGCTCGAGCGAGACGTCGTCCAAGCGGCGGGCCTCGCAGGAGTCGGCGTCACGGCAGGCGGTCAGGTAGCGCCAGCGTCGGCCGCCCGAACCCGCGACCTCGCTGCGCAGCAGCGTGAGGTGGCGCCTCGCGCCCGACCAGCCACAGAGGTCGCAGCAGATCGTGGTGTCGGCGGCACCCGACGACGTGAGCGGGAGCAGTCTCGCCACGACGTCGCCGTCGGCGTCGCGCACCTCGCGGGCTCCGTCGTCCAAGCCGGTCACCGCGTAGCCGCTGGGGCCCGGGATCAACCGCTCGGGAGTGGCCGGGAACAGTTCCAGCACGATCTCGCGAGCGGTGTACGTCTGCTGTGGCTCGTCGTTCACCTGGCCTCAGTATAGCCGGGCTGCCGGAGCGCGAGGGCTCCGGTGAACAGGAGCGCGACGATGCCGACGACCGCGGTCCCGGCTACGAGCCAGTACTGCGACTGCGCCACGACGATGCCGACGAAGGCCCACACCAGCACGGCCGCGTAGGCGATGTCGCGCTGCCAGAGCAGCAACCGCACCCCGAGCGCCGTCGCCACCACGAGGGTCGCGGCGCCCCAGACCGTCGCGGGCAGGAAGCCACCGTCCCAGCCCACGTCCATCAGGTAGACGCTGACGTTGGCGACGGTCGCCACCGTGATCCAGCCGAGGTAGACGGAGAAGGTCCCGAGCGCCCACAAGCGCTCGCCGCGGTCGCGCGCCGGGCGCCCGGGGCGCCGGAGCCGCAGGTAGACCGTGATCAGGGCCCCGAGCAGCACGAGCATCAGCAGCAGCGAGGTGCCGATCCAGAGGTGGTGCCACGCGAGGATCCAGGCCGCGTTCGCGAGGTTGGCGACGATGACGGGCACCGCGATCGCCTCCGCGCGGGGGTGATCACGACGCGCCGGCAGGGCCTGCCAGATCGCGTAGCCGATGAGGCCGAGGTAGATCACGAGCCAGACGGAGAAGACGTAGCCCGAGGGCGTGATCACGGTGGGGTACATGGCGGAGATCTCGCCGGTGTCGCGCCCGCCGATCGGCAGGGCGTTCGCGAGGGCGTTCATGACGATCGTCAAGACGGTGGTGAGCACGACGCCGAAGGGCCAGGGTCGCACCCCGCCCGCCAGTGTCGCCGCCCGGCTCACGACGCGCCGTCTCTCACCTGCTTCAGGACGGAGACGGTCTCGATGGCGGCCATGGCCGACTCGAACCCCTTGTTCCCAGCCTTCGTGCCGGCGCGCTCGATGGCCTGCTCGATCGTCTCGGTGGTGAGCACGCCGAACACGACGGGCGTGCGCGTGGCCTGCGTGGCCTGGGCGACGCCCGACGCGACCATGCTGCAGACGTGGTCGTAGTGCGAGGTCGCGCCGCGGATCACGCAACCGAGCGCGATGACCACGTCGACGTCGTCACGCTCGGCGAACGCCGTGGCGATGACGGGGATCTCGACCGCGCCGGGCACCCACGCGACCCGCACGTGCTCGTCGGCGACGCCGTGGCGGCGCAGACCGTCGAGCGCGCCCTCGAGGAGGCGGCGGGTGATGAAGTCGTTGAAGCGGCTGACGACGAGGGCGACGCGGAGACCGGCGCCATCGAGGCGCCCTTCGAGGGTGATCATGAGCGCATGATGCCACGTCCCGGTCGAACGGTCTGCGATGGGCGGGGGAACGCCGTCGGCCCGACGGCGCCGTCAGCTCGCGCGAACGGCGAACGTGGCCTCAGTCGCCGTCGGCCGGCACGCCCTCGTCGTCCTGGGCATCGAGGTTGTCGAACGTCATGTTGGAGCCGTACGAGTACATGACGACGTCCTCG
>SKWV01000043.1 GCA_007128755.1 Trueperaceae bacterium | reverse complement strand
TGATGGATGGCGGCCGGATCGTCGAGTCGGGCTCGTGGGAGAGCCTGATCGAAGCCGGGGACGGCCGGTTCCGGGCGCTCTGCCGGGCACAGGGTGTGGCGTTCACGCCGTCGACGGGTCGCCGACGTGCGCCGAGTTGATGGTGCCTCGGCTCCCGGCGCACCGGAAGGGCGCTCGATGCGCGGCATTCGGCGGGTCACGGCGGACGCCACCGACTCCGTCGGATGGTCATCTGTGCCGCCCGAACGCGCTGCATGACGTACAGTCGTCGGATGCAGATCACGAGGCGGCGGTTCCTAGCATACGGTGCGGCGGCGGGCGCTTCGATCGTCGCGAGCGGTTCCCTATGGGCCTACCTCTCCGGCGACACGGATGAGCGTGTCCCCCTGGACGACGGAAGCGCGATCGCCGAACGAGCCGACCTCCTCGAGGCGGGCGGTGTCTCGCCGAGCGCCGCGAGGCTCGTGGCGCTCCTACCCTCTGCCGAGGACGCGGCAGCGGTCGGTGAGCAGGCCCTCGCTGAGGGCGTCGGCGGTGGTGACACCGAGTCGCTCGTGGAGCGGCTGACGCCGGTCTTGATCCCCGAGGGGGGCCCGACGACCGCCGCCGGCTTCTCGGCCGCACGCGAGACGCTGCGCCAGCGCATCGCTGAAGACTTCGCCGAAGAGCGTGTGGACCTCGTCGACGGATGGCTCTTGTCCGAGACCCTCATCGAACTCTGCGTGCTGGCCGCCCGCGTCCAAGCGCCCTACGCCGCCTCCGGACGCCGGGCATGAGCGCGTTCATCGATGCACGATCGCTGGCCGCCGACACGGTCGTGACGACCGACGTCTGCGTGATCGGTGCCGGCGCTGCGGGCATCACGATCGCCCGGGACCTCGCCGGAACGCGTCACGACGTCTGTCTCGTCGAGAGCGGAGGGTTCGAGCTCGAACCCGAGACGCAGGAGCTGTATCGCGGCGACGTCGTCGGTCGACCGTATCTGCCGCTGGAAGCATCGCGACTGCGGTACTTCGGAGGTTCGACGAACCACTGGGCGGGTTGGTGCGCGCCGCTCGACGCGCTCGACTTCGAGAAGCGGGAGTGGGTGCCCGGGTCCGGCTGGCCCATCAGCCGCACGGACCTCGTCCCCTTCTACGAGCGTGCACAGCGGACGCTGCAGCTGGCCGACTTCGAGTACGACGCCGAGGCGTGGGCGACGAGCGGGCGCCCGGACGTTGCCGTAGCCGGAGACGTCAGGTCGGCGATGTGGCAGTTCAGCCCGCCGACCCGGTTCGGAGACGTCTACCGTGAGGAGCTGGAGCAGGCGCCCAACGTCCGGGTGTTCCATCACGCCAACATGACGGCGTTCTCGACGACGCCCGCGGGTGACAACGTCGAGTCGCTCGTGTTCAGGACCCTCGAAGGCAACTCGTTCAGGGTCGCGGCGCGCAGCTTCGTGCTGGCGTGCGGTGGGATCGAGAACGCTCGCATCCTGCTGCTGGCGAACGACGAGGGCGGGGATGGCCTCGCCATCGAGAGCGATGAGGTAGGCCGCTACTTCATGGAGCACGCGCACGTCACCACCGGGATGTGCGTGGTCGCCGACCCGAACGCGAGCCTCGACCTCTACGCTGGCCGAGCGCGCAGACGCTTGTTCGAGGGCGACGGGATCCTGGCGCGGATCGAGAACAGGATCACGCGCACGGAGTTCGTCCCGAGGTCGGTCGCCACGCGGGGGGGCCTTCGGATCAGCGATGAGGCGCAGCGGCGCGATGGCCTGCTCAACGCCGTCGGCATCTTGGTATCACCACGTTCTCCCGAAGCGATGACGCGCCACGTCCACAACACGATCTCGCATGCGGCCGACCCAGAGGACCAGGCCCTCGAAGCGTACGACGTGAGGCTCCAGGTCGAGCAGGCACCCAATCGCGACAGCAGTGTGACGCTCGGTGACGAGCGCGACGCGCTCGGCCTGCGCAGGGCTCGCCTCGACTGGCGTCTCTCCGAACTCGACACCCACACCATCGTCCGGGCCACGTACCTGTTGGCGCGCGCGCTCGGTCAGACGGATCTCGGTCGCTTTAGGATCGACGACTGGCTCCGCACCGATCCTGCATCGTTCGAGGGTGCCTACGGCGGGAACCACCACATCGGAACGACGCGCATGAGTGACGATACGCGATCTGGCGTCGTCGACCGCGACTGCCGCGTCCATGGCGTCAGCAACCTGTTCGTGGCGGGGAGTTCGGTGTTCCCGACCGGCGGGTTCGCCAACCCGACCCTGACGCTGACGGCCCTGGCGCACCGTCTCGCCGACCACCTCGCTGACGTCGCGACCTGACGTGGTTCAGGTGCGGCCACCCGTCGCGGTTCCGCCGTGCGCCCCGGCTGGGCGCAGGGTGGCGAGATCGGGGTGCTCGAACACGGACGGGGGGAAGTCGGCAGGAGCGCGAGCGACGCGGTCCCGGTAGGCCTGCCAGGCTGCGTGCCGCGTCAGCACGCAGGCCGGGATCGAGGGGACGCCGACGACCCTGGCGACCGAGAACCGGTGGATCCCGTCGATGAAGATGATGGCGCCGTCTCGTCCGATGCTCACCAAGACCTCGTCGATCTCAGGCGGCCGGTTCCGGCGTCTGCGAAGCGGGTGATCGCCGTTTCCGAGTTCGCGTTGCGACCGGTAGCCCTCGTTCCGCACGCGTTGGTAGAGGGCGTCGAGCTGCTCCCAACGGGCCGCGAGCTCCTCCTCCGTACGGCAGCCGTGGTAGCGCCCGTCGCCGGAGGCGATGCCCGCCCGTGCGACGGCGGCGATCGGCGTCTCATCCCAATCGAGCCCACGGTTGAAGCGAGCGTCGATCGAGGCGAACACGAAGTGCTGGTCGATCGGCTCGGTGACGAGGTCCCAATCGCCTCCCCTCAC
>SKWV01000329.1 GCA_007128755.1 Trueperaceae bacterium | reverse complement strand
GCTCGAGCCGCGCGACGAGGTCCGGCACGGCGAGGCTCCGCGTCCACGCCGCGGCCAACTCGATCGCCAGCGGCATGCCCTCGACCCGGCGGCACAAGCGCGCGATGGCTTCGAGCGTCGCGTCCGTCGCCACGAAGCCGGCGGAGAGCCGCTCCGCCCGGTTGATGAAGAGCCTCACGGCATCGAAGCGCTCCAGCGGCGCCTCCGTGTGCTCCGGCGGAGCGGCGAGGCCGTCGACGTCCACCAGCCACTCGCTCGGAAGCCCGAGCGCCGACCTCGAGGTCACCAGCAGCGTGAGCGCAGGCGCCGCCTCGAGCACCGTCTCGAGCATCAGCACGCTCTCGTCGATATGCTCGAACCCATCGAGCACGAGCAGCGCCTCCTTGTCGCGAAGGTGACCGGCCAGCTCCCGCTCGGGCGTGTCCGAGCCCTCGAGCACCAGCCCCAATGCGCCCGCGATGCCCGTCGCCAACGACCCGGCCGAGGTCGCGCCCACCAAGGACACGAACCAGACGCCGTCAGGAAACGTGTGCACGTGCTTGCCGGCGCACTCGATCGCCAGGCGCGTCTTGCCGATGCCGCCGAGCCCCAACAGCGTCACGAGTCGGCAATCGGACCGGGCCAAGCAGCGAGCCAGATGCTCGAGTTCCCGCTCACGCCCGACGAAGCGCGTGGTCGGCGCGGGCAGGTTGTGGCGGCGCGGTTCGGCGGTCTTCACCTCGATCGACGCGCGCCCGCCCGCGCCGCCCCGGATCTCGTCGGCGAGCGCCTGGGTCGTCTCCAGCGGCTCCGCGTCCATCTCCCGCCGCAGCGTCTCCCGGAACGCTGCGTACGCCTCGAGCGCCCGGTTGCGCTGGCGAGCCGCGCGGAGCACCCTCAGGTACGACTGGAGCCTCTCTTCGTCGAGGGGATCGCGAGCCAGGACCCGGCCAAGCCACGTCGCCGCATCCTCAAGGAGGCCCCGCTCTTCGAGGCCCGCGGCGTGGCGCAGCGCTGCGCCCTTGCGCTGCTCCTCCACCACCTCGCGCTCTATCTCGAGCCACGCCTCGAGCCCCGGCACGTCGGGCAATGCACAGCCCTCCAGGAGCGCACCGTCGTAATACTCGAGCGCCGCGCGCCAGTCGCGGCGCTCGAGTGCGCTCCGGAACGCTCCGAGGTCGCTCTCGACGATCCAGCGGAGGCTCGCGTCGCGCACCTCGAGGCCGTCGGCCCACGGATACCGCCTGGCCCGGAACACGAGCTTGCGCACGTACGCGAGCGCCTCGACGTCCGGTCGGTCGGGCGAGTACAGGAAGGCCAGCTCCTGGCGCCCCACCCAGGCGTTCCGGCACGCGAGGTAGAAGAGCAGCGAGCTCGGCTTGGTGACGGGCAGGACGTCGCCGCCGGCTCCATCATCGAGCCGCGGGGCGCCCAGCAGACGAAGGCCGGGGGACACGGTCCGATGATACCCGCGGCCCTCCGTGCCGTGGCGCCGTGTCCAGGACGACTCCGCGGCCCGCAGCCGGGGGCCCTTACATCGTCCAGGACCACCCTGGTGGGCTCATCGGCCCGCCGTCGAATGCGGTTGCTCGAGGGCCCGCACTCCCGGACCTAGCGGTCGTCGCACCATGTCGACACCGCTGTTGGCCACGAAGCTCTTTCGTCCTCGCCGGCGGCCCGGCGCGGCGCAAGATCGGTGCTGCTCGCTTCCGTCAGAGACCACCTTCACCAAGATCGTCGGCGGCAATAGCCACTCCGTCGTACTCGATGAGGATGGCGTAGCGTGGGCCTGGGGCTTCGGGGCCGGCGGCCAACTCGGCCTCGGTGGCACCGACGACGTGACAACGCCGCATCGCGTCGCGATGCCGCCGAACACCATCTTCACCACGCTCGCAGCCGGCCAGTTCCATACCCTCGCGATCGATCAGAATGGGAACGCATGGGCATGGGGCGACGGCGCCATCGGCGACGGCACCTCCGAGAGAGCTACCACGCCGCGACACTCGGCATGGGGAGCGTGCCGGTTCACCACCCGAGGGACGTGTGCTGCAACGACGGCTTCGTCCTCCTCACCCACTGCCACCAGCATGGGTTCGCCGACCGCTTCGAGGGCGCTCGCATGGTTCCCGGGCACCAATCCCTTCAAGAGTCGCCACGTATAGCTCGTGGTGAGACGATCCGTGACCTGGTGCCGTGGCCAGTTGAAGCGCACGACCGGAAGTCCGTCGAGCGCGGTGATGCCCAGGCCATTCAGCACGGTGAGCGCCCCGATTCGCGGCACGTTCGGGAACGCGAAGTTGGCTCGACTCGGCGACGGGTCGGTCGGCGATCCGACGCCTAGGAAGGGTGCCACGAGCAGGTATCCGTCGATCGAGTTCGCGTACTCGCTTTGCGCCACCTTCAAGGCCAGTCCACCGCCTCCCGAGTGCCCACCGAGGATCAGACGGTCCCAGCTGCGCTGCTGGTGCACATGCTTGACCAAGTCGGCCACGTCGTCGACGAGTTGCTCGACGTACGCGACGTCGCCTCGTGGTCCGGGGGCGTAGCCATGACCCCGGAGGTCCGGTACGAACACGGTTGTCGACGACTCGCGGGCAAGGTAGGAGGCCATCGCGTGAAGGTAGTCCCCGCAACTGCTGCCCCCATGGAGCAAGATGAGCGCCGTCTCGCTGGCCTCGGCGGATGAGATGCGTAGTGGTAGCCGCCGTCCATCTCGCGCCAGGTAGTCGGCGTCGGGACCCAGTTCGGGTTCCGCGCCGCACGTGAACACCTCCATCTTCGGCCCTCCATCGGCTTCGGGCATCGGCCACGCCAGGGCTACGACGAGGCCAACCATCGTGAGGAGCGCCAGCGCTCCCATCGCGAGTACGAGTGTCCGCATGGCGTCTCACCCCCCAATCACCACGAACGAAGTCCAACCACGT
>SKWV01000484.1 GCA_007128755.1 Trueperaceae bacterium | reverse complement strand
TCCCGCTCGTGACCTTCGACCGCGCCGTCTTCCTCACCGGGGTCAAGGACGCTCTGCCGCTGACGCTGGGCGCCATGCCCTTCGGCCTGATCACGGGCGTGACCGCCGTCGGCATGGGCATCCGCGAGCTCGACGTGGTGCTGATGTCGGCGCTCGTCTTCGCCGGCGCCGCGCAGCTCGCCGCCATCGCGCTCATCGGCTCCGGAGCCTCCATCTGGGTGATCGCCCTCACGACGCTGATGATCAACCTGAGGCACGTGATGTACAGCGCGTCGCTGGCGCCGTGGCTCGCGCGCTACTCGCTCGCCGCGCGGTCGCTGATGGCGTTCGTCATGACCGATCACGCCTACGCCCTCGGCATCACGCGCTTCGGCCGGGAGGACGCGGCGTTCCCCCGCCGCGACTACTACCTCGGCCTCGGCTGGACCGTCTGGGTGGCGTGGGTCGGGGCGACCGCGGTGGGAGCGGTGGTCGGGACGCAGGTCCCGCCCGCCTGGCAGTTGGATTTCGCCGTGCCGCTCATGTTCCTGGCGATCCTCGTCCCCGCCGTCCGGACGAAGTCGGCGCTCCTCGCCGCCCTGACCGGTGGCGCGCTGGCGCTCGCGCTGACGGGCCTACCCTTCAACCTCGGCCTCGTGGTCGCGGCGCTCGCGGGCATCGGGGTCGGCGCAGCGGCGGAGTCGTGGCGTCGCGGGGTCGCGGCGTGAGCCGGCCTGAACTGTGGCTGCTCATCGGGCTCATGGCGCTCATCACGCTGGCCGAGCGGGCGTCGTTCCTCGTGCTGCGTGACCGTCTCGAGATGCCGCCGTTCGTCCGGCGGGCGCTCGCCTACGTGCCCGCGGCGGTCCTCGCGGCGATCGTCGCGCCCGCGCTCTTCCAGCCGAGCGGCATCACCATCGGCGTGATCGACGTGAGGCTCCTGGCCGGGCTCCTCGCAGGGGTCGTGGCGTGGCGGACGCAGAGCATCGTCGCGACGTTCGCGTCGGGGATGGTGGCGCTCTGGACGCTCAGCTACCTGGTCGGGTGAGCAGGCGACGTACGCCGCGACCATCGTCATCGGCACCACCGCGGCTCGAGGCGCTTGGTAGCATCCGCCCATCAGGGAGCCTCGTCGTGATCCCATGGCGCAGCGCATGACCCGCCGCCAGTTCCTCACCGCGGCAGCGGCGCTCACTGCCGGTCTCGTGGCGGGACGCGGGGTGGCCCAGACGTACACGTTCGATACCCTGCACGCCACGCGGCGCATCGCGACGCTGCGCGCACCGCTCCGCGTCGCGTTCCTGGCGGACCTGCACTACGGCATCTACATCCGCCGCGACTCCGTCGCCCGCTGGGTCGACGCCACCAACGAGCAGGCGCCCGACCTGATCCTCTTGGGCGGCGACCTGGTCGACAGGACGTCGGGCGGTTCCTCCACCGACGACCTGCTGAGCGAACTCGCTCGACTGCGGGCCCCCCTGGGGGTCTACGCGACGTGGGGCAACCACGATCACGCGCGCTTCAGCGGCACCCGAGCGTTCGAGGAGGCACTCGGGAGCGCGGGCATCGTGATGCTCCGGAACCGCGGGGTGAGCGCCCGCGACGACCTGTTCGTCGCCGGTCTCGACGACTTCCGCAGCGGTCGCCCCGACGTGCCCGCCACCTTGCGCGGGCGACCGGCCGACGCCGCCTGCCTGCTCGTGTCGCACAATCCCGACGCGCTGCCGCGCGTGCCCGTCGACGTCGACCTGACCCTCTGCGGCCACACGCACGGCGGTCAGATCCGCCTCCCGGGCATCGGGGCGATCGTCACCTCCTCGCGCTACGGTCGGCGCTTCGTGGCGGGCTGGGTCGACGGACCCGCGCTCGGTTACGTGTCGCGTGGCCTCGGCTTCAGCCTGATCCCGCTGCGCGTCGACTGCCCCGCCGAGCTCACGATCCTCGACCTGACGCCCTGACGCCGCCGACGGCGCTCAGCTCCTGCGCGCCTCCGCGACGCGAGCCGGGAGCGGCAGGCGGACGTCCTGCACCCAACCGAGACGCACGAACAGCCGGATGACCTGCCAGCTCAGGTCGAACTGCCCCTTCTCCAGACCGTGCCGGGCCGAGGCCGGGAAGGCGTGGTGGTTGTTGTGCCACCCCTCGCCCAAGCCGAGCCACCCGACGAGGGGGTGGTTGCGGCTGCGGTCCTTGGTCTCGAACGCGCGCTCGCCGAACGTGTGGCAGACCGAGTTGACGCTCCACGTCGCGTGATGGAGCAGGAACACGCGCGCCGTGCCCGCGAACAAGAAGGCGCCGATCCCCGCCGCCAGGCTCCCACCCGTCAGCGCGAAGGCGATGAGGCCCGGCAGGAGGAACGACGTGAGCATCCAGAGCGCGTAGTACTTGTCGATGAACGTGATGACGGGGTCCTTGAGCAGGTCGGGCGCGTACGTCCGGGCCTCGCTCCGGCCGGCACCGAACAGCCAGCCGACGTGCGCGTGCCAGAGCCCGCCGAGCGTGCCGAACAGGCCATGGTCGTCGAGCAGGTTCGGGCTGTGCGGATCCCCCTCGTGGTCGCTGAAGCGGTGGTGCTTGCGGTGGTCCGCGACCCAGTTGACGATCGGGCCCTGCACCGCCATGCAGCCGAGGACGCCCAACGTGGCCCGCAGCCACGGCACGGCTCGGAACGACTGGTGGGTGAAGAGGCGGTGGAACCCGACCGTGATGCCGAAGCCCGTGAGCAGGTAGAAGGCGGCGAACAGAGCGATGTCGAGGAGGCTGATGCCGCCCCGCGCCCAGGCGTAGGCGACGGCCGCGATGAACCCCAGGAAGGGGACGATCACCACCGCCGCGATGGCGAGGCGCGAACTGGCCCAGGCCCGGCTCGGCAGTTCGACCGGCTGCCGCGGTGCGCGCGCTGCCCGGGCGCCGCTCGGGGTCCCG
>SKWV01000158.1 GCA_007128755.1 Trueperaceae bacterium | reverse complement strand
CGCCGGAGACGTAGGCCCGCCACGCCCATGCGGCGCCGGCCGCGAACTGCGCGAGCGGCGCGCCGTACCATGCGGACATGCCGAACCCGAGGTGCATGCGGTACGTCCTGCTCGCCATCTGTCTGGTCGCTCCGATCGCGTTCGCCCAGGGTCCTCTCGAGCGCGTCCATCCGATGCTGCCCGCGCATGCGCTCGAGTGGCGCCTGCACGAACTGACCGATGGCGCGCGCAATGGGGAGGGATTGGCGGCACTGGCCCGCAGCGAGGCGCTCGCCCTCGCAGCGCGGCATCACGCGGTCGAGATGGCGGAGTTGGGGTACTTCAGCCACACCAGCCCGACCGCAGGCAACGCCACACCGTCACGGCGTGTGGCGAACGCGGGCGGGCCCATGGCGCAGGTGGGGGAGAACCTGGCCTCGCTCCCCCGCATGACGCTCGACTTCGCCGAGCGGGTCGTGGACGGGTGGATGGACAGCCCTGGGCACCGGCAGAACATGCTCCGCCCCTCCTGGACGCACGTCGGGTTCGGGCTGCACGAGCATGGCGACGGACGCGTGTACGTGGTGCAGGTCTTCGCCGAGGACCCGAACCCGTTGCACTTCGCACACGCCGCGCCGGGCAGCACGACCAGTCTGAGCCTGCGGTTCATGGTGACCAACGACGCAACGGGGTTCATCGTGCTCGCTCGGGGCGCCGAAGGGGGGCAGCGTGTTCCCGTGACGGCCGGGCAGACGATCACCGTGACGGTCGACGGTGTCAGCGCCGACGCGCCCACGCACATCCGGCTCGCCTGGGGACGCGACGGCGACGGTGGAGTCATCGGTCAGGAGAGCGGGTGGTTCGATCCACTCACGTCGCGGATCACGACCGACTACCGGAGCGCGGCCGCGTCGAGCCGCATCGAGTCGTACGCCGCGAGTGCGGGTGCAGCGCGGGACATCGTCGTCCAGCTCGCCTTCGAGCGCGACGCCAGCGACCTGAGCGTCGTGATCGACCGGCGGGAGGTACCGCTCAGCGTGCTCGGGACGAACGTGCGGTTCTCGCTGCCGGGTGGCAGCGAGGGGGTGCCGATCGCGGTCGGGTCGGCACGGGACGATTCGACGCTGACGCTGCTGCAGCGGTTCACGGTGGTCAATCGCTCGGGCACGCTGGTGGTGGTGCCGCTCGCGCCGTGAGGCCGCCGACCCGTGTGGCATGGCTCCTCCAGGCGCGTGTGATGGTGTCAGAAGGTGGTCCCCACGTCGGCGACGGGTCCGGCGTGCAGGGGAGCGGCCGCGCGTGACGGACGAGCGGCGGTCGCGGCGGCGCGGGTGCCAGCCTGAGCGTGACGTCGGCGCCTCCGTGGGGGGCGACGCAGCGGCGGGAGGACGGCGAGCGTGCGGGCCTGGCGCATCTTCAACCATCTCCACGCGCGCGCCGCGGGGAAGGAGCTCGACCCGCTCGGCGGTCACGAGTCGTCGTATGCCGCTGGGCGCTGGCACCATCGCGGCACGCGGGTCGTCTACGCGTCGAGCAGCACCGGCCTCGCGCTCCTCGAGGTGCTCGTGCACCTCGAGGTCGACTCTCCGAACGAGCAGACGCTCGCCGCGTTCGACATCCCGGACGACGTCATCGAGCGGGTCGCGCCCGAGACGGTCGAGGCGCTGGTGCGCGAGTCGCCGCGCGACGATCCGCAGCGCGGCACGCGCGACTTCGGCGCGGCGTGGGTGCGTGAGGGGCGCAGCCTGGCGCTGCTCACGCCCTCCGTCATCGTCCCGCACGACTGCAACGTGGTGATCAACGCCTCGCACCCGGGGGTGGACGAGGTGCGTCTCGTGAGTTGTGAGGTCGTGATGCTCGACGAGCGGTTGCGGCGCGGCCGATAGCGGCGTCGGAAGAAGCCGCAGCGCTCCGGGCGCCTCACCCGTCGCGCGTCACCGGTCGCGCGTCGGTCGGACCACCAAGCGGGCGTAGATCGCCCCCATCTGCCGGGCGTCGTAGGGCATCTGGTGCTCGAGCCACCACGTCACCAGCGCCAGCGACGACACGCTCAGGTGGTGGGCGGCCAGATCCTCCGGGACGCCCTCAGGCGGACGGAAGGTTCCGCTCGCGAGGACGCGCGCCCGCACGGCGGCCCGCAGGGCGTGTTCGACCGCACTCCCGTGCTCGACGGCGAGCAGCACCCGGAGGCGTGCCGCGTGGGCGGCGACGTACTCGAACAGTTCGCGGCCGGCGTCGTCGAGCCGGCCCGCGTCGGCCATCGGCTCCAGGAGCGTCGTGAGGTCGTCGACGATGCCGCTCAGGACGTCGAGCAGCAGCGCTTCCTTGTTGGGGTAGTGGCGGAAGAAGGTGGCGTAGCCGATGTCGGCGCGATCGGTGAGCTCGCGGACGGTGAGATCGGCGAACGGCCGCTCGCTGGCGAGCTCCAGCAGCGCCTGCGCGAGCGCCGCGCGCGTGCGCTGGACACGGCGGTCGAGTGGCTGCACCTCCATAGGCTAACGCACTCATGGTCATGAGACGTCCGTACCGTATGATCCATGTGTATCGCAACGTGCGACGCCTCTTCGCGGCGGCGCGCGCTGTGGAGAGGACGACATGGTCGAAGCGTCGATCGGAGCGGCAAGCTTGCTGACGTACTACTTCGTGGCCCTGTTCCTGGTGCCGCTGGCGCTGCGCGCGCGCACGTCGCTGCCCCTCGAGGTGGTCAGGAAGTTCCAGCACGTCGCGTACGCCATGTCGATCTTCCTGCTCCTGGGGCTGTTCCGGCACTGGTACGTGGCCGTCGCCGCCGCCTTCCTGCTGGTGATCGTCGCGTACCCGGTGCTGGCGCTGTGGGAGCGCTACCCGAGCTACCGCCGTCTGCTCACGGATCGCACCTCCCGAGGCGGCGAGCTGCGGCGGCAGATGCTCTACGTGCAACTCGCGTTCGCGCTGCTGATCGCCGTCTTCTGGGGCGCTTTGGGCGAAGGCGGACGACCGCTCATCGCCGCCGCCGTGATGGTGTGGGGCTTCGGCGACGCCGCTGCCGCGCTGATCGGTCGGTTCCTCGGGCGGCACAAGATCGTGCACCCCGCCGTGGACGGCTCGAAGACGGTCGAGGGCACCGCGGCGATGGTCGTGGCGGCGGCGGTGGCGGCGTTCGTGACGCTGTTCTGGTACGGCGGACAGACGTGGTGGGTGAGCGCGGCGGCGGCGGCGGTCGTCGGGCCGCTCGCCGGCCTCGTCGAGCTGGTCTCCCGCCGCGGGCTCGACACGCTCACCGTGCCGCTGGTCACGGCCGTGGCGCTCCTGCCGTGGCTGCTGATCGCCGCCACGTTCGGTTGGTAGGCATGAGCACCGTGTCACGTGACCCTGGCATGCGGCGCGAGCGGACGCTGCTCGTCGCGTTGCTGCTCAGCCTCTGGGCTCCGTTCGTGACCGGGCTCGCGGTGCTGCTCAGTCAGTCGACGACGCAACTCGCCGACTTCGTGCGGCGCAGCGTCGAGCTCGTCGCGCTGGCCGTGTCGTGGGCGGTCTTCCGCTCCCTGCGTCGCCGCCCCTACCTGAGCCGGGAGCGTGCGGCGAAGCTCGAAGCGTTCGCCGCACGCGGCGTCGCCGTTGCCTTGACGGTCTCCGGCGTCGTGACGCTCCTGCTGGTGGCGGATCGGCTGCGCGCCTTCGCCCCCGGTGGCGACGTCCGCCTCGGCCTGCTCATCGCCCTGCTCGGCTTGGTGACGAACACCGTGTTCTGGCGGCGCTACGCCGGCATGGCGCGCGAGCTGGCGGACACCATCATCGACGCGCAGCGCCGCTTGTACCGCGCGAAGGTCGCCGTCGACGCCTGCGTGATCACGGCGCTCGCCACCGTCCTGATCGTCCCCGGCCATCCGGTCACCCGCATCGTCGACCTCGCCGGATCGGTGGCCGTAGCGCTCTACCTGCTGACGACGGCCTTCAGGACCGGGCGCGCGATCACGGATCCTTCGGTCGGCAGCGCCACCGCGCCGGACGCGACGATGACGGGGCGCGTGGATCCGCCTCCACGCGCCCGCATCGGCCGGCGCTCGTAGCCGACTCGGCGCTGCGCTCCCCGCCTCACATGGTCTTGGCGTGGGCCACGAGCTGATCGAGCGCCGCCGACCAGCCGTCCGCGAAACCCATGTCGGCATGCTTCTGCCGCCCAGCTTCGTCGCGGTGCAGGGCCATGGCGACGTAGCGGGTGCCACCGCCGCTGGGCTGCATCGTGATGACGCCGGTGAAGAACGGTTGCTCGGACGGGCGGTAGCCGGGGAGCAGCGCGTCCGTCCAGACGAGCCGCTCGTGCGGCACGACCTCGAGGTAGCAGCCGACGCCGGGGAACTCCTGTCCCTCCGGAGAGCGCATGACGGTCTTGAAGACGCCGCCGGGGCGCAGGTCGATCTCGCACGCCGCGACCGACCACGGGGCCGGCGCGAACCACTTCTGCAGGTGTTCGGGCTGCGTCCACGCCGCCCAGACGAGGTGCGGCGGGACGTCGACGTCGCGTTCGAGGACGAGGTCGAGCTTCGGGTCGAAGGGGTGCGGGGCTACGGTCATGGGCGTTCCTCCTCGAGCTGGGTGACGTAGTCGTCGAGCTGGTCGAGACGACGCTCCCAGAGGGTGCGTTGGCGCGTCAGCCAGTCCTCCGCCTGGCGCAGCGGGGCGGCCACGAGCCGGTACGTCCGGACCCGTCCCGACTTGTGCGAGCGCACGAGGCCGGCGCCTTCCAGCACCTTGAGGTGCTGGACGAACGATGGCAGCGCCATGTCGTAGGGCTCCGCGAGCTCGGACACCGAGGCCGGCCTCGCGCTGAGCCGCTCCAGGACGCCGCGGCGCGTCGGATCGGCGAGGGCGCGGAAGACGGCGGTGCTCGGATCGGGCAGGGTGGACATGAGGGAGATACTAGTACGGTTCGATACTTAGGTCAAGGCCTTAGTATCGGTCTGTTCCGCGAACGACAGCAGCTCGCTCCGGAACACCGCCGGCGCCTCCCGAGGCACCCAATGGCCACAGCTCGGCACGACCACGAGCCGCGCCCGCGGGATGAGCGCGGCGGCGCGCTGCGCCTTGCGCCACGACACGACGCGGTCGTGGCGGCCGTGCAGGAGCAGCGTCGGCACCTCGACCCGGTCGAGGCTGCCGGCGTAGGAGGTGCCGAGCGCGAACGGCCGGATCTCGCCACGGAGCCACGTCACGAAGGCCTTCTCGGCCTCGGGAGCGCGAAGCTGCTCGTGCACGTCGGCTACCAGGGCCGGCGTCACCAGGGCGGGGTTCGCGAACACGACGTGCTCGAGCACCAGTCGCGTGAGCCAGCGGCTGCGACGCAGCCCCCAGACCACGCTCTGACGGAGACGCGGCACGCGCATGGCCAGGTAGGGGACCAGCGGCACCGGCATACTAGCGTCGAGACCGTAGGAGCCGATCATCGTGAGGCTCCGCACGCGCTCCGGCGCACGCAGCGCGAAGCCCAAGGCGGCCGCACCGCCCATGGAGAAGCCCGCGAGGTGCACGCGCGTCAGCCCCACGGCGTCCAGGAACGCCTCGAGCAGCGACACGGCGTCGTCGATGCTCAGGCTGACGCGAGGCCGCTCGCTCTCGCCGTACCCCGGCCAGTCGGGCGCCACCACCCGGTGGCGCAGAGCGAGGTGGGGCATGCTCGGCGCGTAGCTCAAGCCGGCCGAATCGATCGCGCTGCCGTGCAGCAGGACGAGGGGAGACCCGCTGCCCGCCTCGAGGTAGTGGCAGCGGACGCCGGCCGCCACCACCTGATGGCTCGACGGGGTCACGGCGTCAGCGCGGATCACGTCCCGCGAGGGCGGTGAAGCGGCCCGAGGCGATGGCCTCCCCGACGGAGCGGTAGCCGATCTCGATCGCCTCGTCGAGCCGGGAGAAGTCCTGCACGTCGAAGTCCGACGAGAGCTCGGGGCGTAGCCACACGTCCGGCGGGTGCATCGCGAGCATGATCTCGATCAGGCGCGTCTGGGTGATGCTGTAGGCCTGCATGAGGATGTCGACGGTGGTCGAGGCGCCGTGATCGAACAGCGCACCCACCTTGCCGAGGAGCGAGGCTGGCGTCTTCCGGTCGAGGTCCAGGGGCCCGCTCGCCGAGGGGCGCACGTCGACGGCGAGGACGGGCCGCGGCGTCATGGTGCGGATGATGTCGACCGGGAAGTTGTTGATCATCCCGCCGTCCATGAGGTGGCGCCCCAGATACTCGACGGGCGCGAACAGACCCGGGAAGGCGTTGCTGGCGCAGACCGGCGGGCGCAGCAGGCCCTCCCTGAAGATCAGGAGCTCGGCGCGCTCGATGTCGGTCGTCGGTACCGCCAGGGGGATCTCGAGCTCCTCGAAGGTGTCCGGCGCGAAGTCCGCGAGCAACGCGTCGACGCCTTCGTGGCCGATGAGGCCGGTGGAGCCGTCCGGCACGAGCAACGACGAGAAGTCGATCCCCTGAACGATGGCCTCGAGCTCGCCGGCGTCGCGGCACGCCGCGTAGAGCGCCCCCAGGACGGCGGCGCTCGAGTTGGCGGCGATGGCGTCCACGTGGTACCCCTCCTCCTCGAGGGCCTTGAGCGCGCCTATCTGGGCGAAGCAGCGGCCACCACCGCCGCTCAGCGCCAGGCCGATGCGTCGGTCCTGGGGTGGGGGATCGCTCACGGGGTTACCGAACCTTCCTGCGGTGGGGCGCGTGGGTTGCGCGGGGACGCTATCGCGCGCCTGGCTCACGGCGTCAGCCCCGCCGCCTCCGCTCGGGCCGAGGATACGCGACCGGCAGGCGTCCTGCAGGCGCGGCCGTACGCCGCGGGCGACGCCGAGCCGCCGGAGCCGCTACCCCGGAGCCGACCGCGGCGCCGCCCAGTACGCGATCGCCAGCACCATCGGCACGAAGACCGGCCACTCGAAGAAGGTGACGTCCCACGTGTTGAGGAGCGTCAGCGCGATCAGCATCGGCGCCAGGCGCGTCAGGCCGACTCGGCCGACGGAGCCCAGGAGCGCGATCACGACGAGCGCCGCGCCGAGCACACCGACCACGCCGTGCACCGCCAGCCCCTGCACCGCCAGGTTGTGCGCGTAGGTGACGGGACGCGACAGCGCGCCTCGCGTCCGCTCCCGGAAGGCCTCCTGCGAGGCCGCCAGGCCCATGCCGAACCATGGGTGCTCGCCCGCGATCTCGGCGCCGGCGGTCCAGGCGATCATCCGGTTCTCTGGCAGGAACGTCACGCGCCGCAGGTCGAAGCGGTTCACCATCGTCTGCGGCACCCACGCGGGGCGCTCATCGAGGAACGGCGTCACCTCCATGCCGCGCTCGTACTGCGCGCCGAAGACGAACACGTCCACGCTGCCGCCGCGGTCGGGAGCGCGCAGGTGGAGCTGGCGCTGAGCGTGATCGTCGCCGAAGCCGACCGGCGTGACGCAGCGCTCCCACGCCGTTCCCACGTCGCAGACGACCTGCGCGAGGTGTGACGAGAGCGTTAGGCGCTGCGGCGTGTCGGCGCGCAGGTAGATCGAGGCTACGTACGGCACCCCCTCCTCGGAGCGGCCGAGGCTCTGGTGGACGAGGTTCCTGCCCGTCGGCCTGGCCTGCGCCACCAGGCGCTGCGCGGTCGTATCCGGGAACGGCCCCGGCGCGGCCCCAGCCGTGATCGCGACGTCGTCGGCGAGGTCGTGCCGCCAGGCCGGGTCGCTCAGGTCGCTCGGTGCCGCCAACAGGTTCGGCGTCAGCTCCACGATGCCGCGCTGCCACGCGAGCGCCGCGGCGGCGAGCACCACCAGCACCAGGAGCGGCGTCAGCACCAGCTTGGGCCGACCCCGCACGGCCTGCAGCACCAGCCAGATCGTGCCGGCGGCCACGAGCGCCCCGCCCGACGTCCGCGAGCCCGTGTGCAGCACCGCCAGGCCCACCAGCGGCCATGCCCACAGCACCCAGCGCCGGCGGGGCGCCACCGCGGCCCAGGCCGTCAGCGCGGTGACGAGCGCCGCGCCGAGTACGTTCGGGTTCCCCATGAAGAGTTGGGTGCGCGCCGCGTCGCCGGTGCCGATCGAGGTGCCCCCCGCGAGCAGCGTCGCCGCGGTGATCGCCCCGGCGTAGAGGCCCAGCAGCGCGATGATCACCAGGCGCACGGCGCGCCAGCGCGCCAGCCCGACGGCGCCGATCACCGCCAGCAGCACGAGACCGCTCCGGACGACGCCGCCCGGGTCGTCGGCCATGAGCGACGCGAGCGACAGCAACGCCCACGCCAGCACGGCCGCGACCGCGATCCGGCGCGTGCTGCGGTGCTCGGCCGGATCGCGGCCGGCGCTCGGGGTCACGGTGGGCGGTGACGGCGGCATGGCGTGAGCGTATCGCGACCGTCGCCGGTGGGCTCGCTGCGACGCTTCAGCGGACGCGCGTGCTCAGGGAGCGTGCGTGCCGAGACCGAGCTCCGCCGCCGCTGCCGACAACCTCGGATCGTACGAGACGACGCCGTCGAGCCGGTGCTCCACCGCCATGGCCGTCACGAGGTGGATGGCCCCCAGCGTGCCGAGGCGGCTCGCGGTCCGCAGCGCTCCAGCCCGCTCGAGCAGCTCGCGCGTCACGTCGACGAGGTGGAGCCCGGTGAGCACGCGGCGCGCCGTGCTCACGGCCTCGTCGCCCACCGGCATCACCGTGCGTATCAGCTCGGCATCGGAGAGCGCGCTGCTGAAGACGGTCGCGTCGGCGCGCCGCTCGAGGAACGCCCGGAGCGACGGCGTCTCGTCGGAGGCGATCACGAGCTTCACGAGCGCCGACGTGTCGAGGTAGAGCATCACCGCGTCTCCTCGAGCGCGGCGATCGCGTCGGCCGTCGCCGACACCGGGACCGCGTCGAGGAGCCCCCCACTGGGTGGGCGCACGCGGCCGGCGTTGACGAGATCGCTCCATCCGTCACCGGCCGGCGGCACGAGTCGCGCCACGATGAGGCCGCGCATCGTCACCTCGATGGACTCACCCGCACGAGCGCGCTCGATGTAGCGACTGGCGTGCTGCCGCAGTTCCCTCACACCCACCTTCGCCATGCGCCCGAAGGTAGCACGCCGCGCCGAGGCGCACCCCGCCGCCTGTGCCAATACCGAGAGCAGCCACCTGCCAGGATCGGACCAGCCCCACAGGGCGGGACCCAGGAGGAGACGATGCAGCAGATCGCCCCGATCGACACCGCTTCGGACCTCGAGACCGGGCCTCCGCGCGCCGCCTCGGGTCACCTCGACGACGCGCTGCCGCTCGAGGACGATCCCACCGGCACCCGCGTCGATCACCTGCCGCCGCTGCTCGAGTTCGACTTCGACGACGACGAGCCGGTGGCGGAGCGCGACCCCGACGTCCGCAGTGACGACATCACGCTCTACACCTGACCGCCTCGCCCGGGAGCGCCCCGACGCTCTCGACGACCTCGCGCCCCTCGAGCCACGCCCGGTGCCCACGAACCTGCACGCGCCCGACGCGCTGCGCGCGGTAGCGTAGAACCATGCTGCAGTTCTACGGGACGCAACCACCGGCCTCGCTGAACTCGCTGCGGTGTGGCGGCACCTGCCCGCACTGTGGCCGGGTGGCGAACTTCACCCGCATGGTCGACCTCATGGAG
Source organism: Trueperaceae bacterium (assembly GCA_007128755.1). GTDB lineage: Bacteria > Deinococcota > Deinococci > Deinococcales > Trueperaceae > SKWV01. Next base: position 1,457 of record SKWV01000158.1, on the reverse strand, counting down.
AACGTGGCCAAGTCGTGGAAGGTCGCGCAGATCATCGTCACCTATCACTGCGACGCTTGCCTGCGGCCGGTGCCGGTGCTCTACGACGTGATCGACTGGGACCCGACCCGCGTGAAGAACGCGCGCATCGCCGTCCCGGAGGTGGAGCCCTTCGACTTCGACCACGTGCCGGCGAGCGTCGACGCCGTCGTTCGCGAGGCGCTCGCGTGCCTGTCGGCGGGCGCGCCCAACGGCTTCGCGGCGCTGTGCCGCCGGGCGTCCGAAGTCATCTGTGAGGACTTGGATGACGGTGCGACGCGGGTGCAGGCGCACGTGCGGGAGATGATCCGGTCGTCGGGACTCGACGCCGAGTGGGAGCGCCTGGCGCTGCTGACCTTCGCGTCGCGGACGGACGGTGAGAGCGAGCCGCTGCCTAGCGTCGACGACGAACAGGCGAGGGTGCTCCTCTCGCTGTTGCGCGACCTCGTCTACCAGTTCTACACGCGGCCCGGGAACGTGCGCAGCGCGGCTGCCGCGCGTACACCTTCGTCGACCGGATAGCGCCACCGCGCCGACGCATCGGAGTCGGTGCGACTCGGAGGCGACAACGCGAGTTGATGCCACCGCTGTAGCAGATCAGGACACATCACCTTTTCATGACTGCCCGATCTCGTATGATGCGCGCTACAAGGTGGCAATGGATGTGGGGACCATCGCAGCGCCCTGACGAGAGGAGGTGGTCCGAAGGACCAGACCGCCGATCGCGAAGCAGTGTCCGCAGTACGGCAGCGATATGAGACTCACGAGATGAAGAGGTAGACGCATGAGGTTCCTACTGGCGTTCGCGCTGGCGGCAGGCCTGAGCATGGCCAACGCCAACGAACTCGAGATCTTCTCCTGGTGGGCGGGCGACGAGGGCCCGGCTCTCGAAGCCCTGATCGATCTCTACGAGGAGCAGTACCCCGACGTGCAGGTCGAGAACGCGACCGTCACGGGCGGAGCCGGCGTCGTGGCGCGGGCCGTCCTCAAGACCCGCATGCTCGGCGGGCAGCCGCCGGACTCCTTCCAGGTCCACGCCGGTGAAGAGCTCATCGGCACCTGGGTGGTCGCCAACCGCATGGAGGACCTCACCTTCTTGTTCGAGGAGGAGGGCTGGTTCGACGTCTTCCCGCCCGACCTGATCGAGCTGATCAGCACGGACGACGGCATCTGGAGCGTGCCCGTCAACATCCACCGCTCGAACGTGATGTGGTACATCCCGGCGAACCTCGAGGAGTGGGGCGTCGAAGTGCCCACCACGTGGGACGCCTTCTTGGAGATCTGCCCGACGCTGCAGGCGGAGGGCGTCACGCCTCTTTCGATCGGCGAGAACTGGACCGTCCAGCACCTGTGGGAGTCGGTCGCGCTCGCGTCGCTCGGGCCCGACGCCTACGCGCAGCTCTGGACGCGTGAACTCGCCTTCGACGACCCGGCGGTCG
>SKWV01000210.1 GCA_007128755.1 Trueperaceae bacterium | reverse complement strand
TGGCGCTCCTCACCGGCGGCGGTGGCGGCGGCATCAACGCGGGAGACGTGTGGGTGCTGGCGACGGCCGTCGCCTACGCGATCTACATCGTCTACCTCGGTCGCGTCGCCCAGAGCGCGTCCGTCATGAGCCTCGCCGGACTGCAGCACCTGCCGATGGCGGCGCTCGCATGGATCTGGGCGGCGCCGGACCTGCCGACGCTGGCCACGGTGCCACCTGCGACGTTCCTGGCGATCGCGTACCTCGCCGTGGTCGCGACGGCCGTCGTGGCGGTGGCCCAGGTGTACGCCCAGCGCGTGGTGAGCGCGCCGATCGCGGCGATCATCTTCGTGCTCGAGCCGGTGTTCGCCGCGATCCTCGCCGCGGTCGTGCTGGGCGAGGTGCTCGGCGCCACCGGCTGGCTGGGCGGCGTCCTGGTCGTGCTGGCGATGCTGATCGGCGAGGCGCGGGTGCTTCGCGGCCCTCGTCGGCCGCGGCGCGGCGCCGCGTGAGGCGAGGACGGGCCGCCGCGCGGCGCGCGGCGCTGTAGGATGCCTCCGTCATGACCCGCTTCGTCGGTCGTCAGGCCGGTGGCCGCCTCGCGCGCCCGCTCACCCCCGCGCAGGCGATCGTCATGGGCTTCGTCGCTGCCATCGGCGTCGGCACCCTCCTCCTGCGGCTGCCGGTGGCGCACGCGGGGACGGCGGACATCGGGTGGCTCACGGCGCTCTTCACCGCGACGAGCGCCGTGTGCGTGACCGGCCTGATCGTCGTCGACACGGGCTCGGCGTGGAGCCCGTTCGGACAGGTCGTGATCCTGCTCCTGATCAAGGCCGGCGGTCTCGGGATCCTCTCGCTGGGGGCGCTCGTCGCACTCGCCACCGGCCGCCGCATGGGCTTCTCGGCGCGCCTGCGGCTGCAGGTGCAGACCAGCGCGTTCCAGGTCGGCGGCGTGGTGCGCTTCATCCGCCGTCTCCTGCTGTTCACGACCTCCGCGGAGCTGGTCGGCATGCTGGCGCTGTGGCCACGCCTCGCCCGCGACGAGGGTATCGCAGCTGGGGCGTGGTCAGCGCTCTTCCACGCCGTGAGCGCCTTCAACAACGCCGGCTTCGCGCTCTACCCGGACAGCCTCGTCCGCTACGTTGCCGATCCCATCGTGAGCCTCATCGTGGCCGGCTTGTTCGTGCTCGGCGGGCTCGGGCTCATCGTGGTGGTGGACGTGGCGCTGCACTTCGGAGCCGGCGGCGGCTCGCGCCATCGCGTCACGCTCCACACTCGCCTGGCGCTCGCGACGACGGCGATCTTGACGGTGGCGGCGTGGGGAGTGATCGCCGGCACGGAGTGGACCAACCCGGGAACCCTGGCGCGATTGGAGCCGGCCGAACGTCCCCTGGCGGCGCTGTTCCAGGCCGTCACGCCTCGCACCGCCGGCTTCAACACCATCGACCAGGGGGAGTACCGGACGCCGACGGTGCTCGTCACGATGCTGCTGATGTTCGTGGGCGGGAACCCTGGCTCCACTGCCGGTGGCGTCAAGACCACCACCCTCGCCGTGCTGGTGCTCGCCACCTTCGCAGCGGCCCGAGGGCGCGACGCAGTGACTTCGACCGGGCGGTCGATCGAGCCCGCCACGGTGATGAAGGCCGCCGTGCTGGCGACGCTCGGCGCCCTCGTCGTCGGCACGGTGGCGACGCTCATCTCCATCACCGATCCCGGGCTCCCGCCGCTGCCGGTGCTGTTCGAGACGGTGTCGGCGTTCGGAACGGTGGGCCTCAGCATGGGGATCACCGCCGATCTCTCGCCGTGGGCGAGGCTCATGCTCGTCGTGCTGATGCTCGTCGGCCGGGTGGGGCTCCTGACGGTGGCCCTCGCGCTCGTCGAGGAGGGGCCGGAGCGGCCGATGCGTTATCCGAGCGAAGATGTGGTGGTCGGATGATGGGAGGCGCGACGTGCGGGTGATGTCGTTCTTGGTGATCGGTGCGGGCCGATTCGGCGCCGCCGTGGCGGAGACGCTCTTCGACCGCGGCCACGAGGTCGTCGTGATCGATCGCGACGAGGGCGCGATCGACGCCGTGATGGCGCATGCCAGCCACGCCGTCATCGTCGACGGGACGGACGAGGGAGCACTACGTTCGCTGGGGGTCTCGAACTTCGACGCCGTGGTGGTTGCCATCGGCGACGACATGCAGGCGAGCATCCTGGCGACCGCCGCCGCGAAGGACGCGGGTGCGCGCAGGATCGTGAGCAAGGCACCGACCTCACTCACCGAACGCATCCTGCGGCGGGTCGGCGCTGACGAGGTCGTCCGCCCGGAGCGAGACATGGGCGTCCGCCTCGCGGATCATCTCGCGAACCCCAGCCTGGTCGATGCGTTCCGCCTCGGCCAGGCCTTCGAGGTGATGGAGGTGGTGGCAGGGGAGAGCCTCGTCGGCCGCCTGGCGAAGCTCCGCCTGCCGAACCGCTTCGGCGTCTACGTCATGGCCGTGGACCGGGGCGGCGAGCTGACGGTGGCGCCGTCGGCCGACTTCACGGTCGAGCTCGACGATCGGCTCGTCGTCGTCGGCGCGAACGCGTCCGTCGAGAAGCTCCAGGCCTACCTCGCGGGGTGAGACCGATGTAGCGTTCGCGTGCCACTCCTACTCCCCGCGCAACAGCCGCTCCACCACCGCCCGGTCCTCGAGCGTGCTCGTGTCGCCGCTGGTGTCCTGGCCGTTGGCGATCGAGCGCAACAGGCGGCGCATGATCTTGCCGGAGCGCGTCTTGGGGAGCGCGTCGGCGAAGCGCAGGTCGTCGGGCTTGGCGATGGCGCCGATCTCGTGCGCGACGTGATCGCGCAGCGCGGCGCGGAGCTTCTCGCTGACCTCGAAGCCGCCCTCGAGCGTCACGAACGCGACCACCGCCTGGCCCTTGAGGTCGTCGGGCCGGCCC
>SKWV01000230.1 GCA_007128755.1 Trueperaceae bacterium | reverse complement strand
TCGAGGCGATCGGCGTGCCGGCCGACGTGCTCGACCCGCCGGCGCTCGCCGCCGCGGCGGAGCGGGTGCTGGCGACCTGGGGCCGCATCGACGTGCTGCTCACGGCGGCGGGCGGCAACCGCCCGGAGGCCACCGTGCACGGCGACCGCGACCTGTTCGGGCTCACGCCCGAGGCCTTCCGCACCGTGGTCGAGCTCAACCTCGACGGCACCCTGCTGCCGATCCAGGCCTTCGCACCGGCAATGATCGAGGCCGGTCGCGGCTCGGTCATCACCATCAGCTCGATGGCCGCGCAGAAGCCGCTCTCGCGGGTGATCGGCTACGGCGCCGCCAAGGCCGCGGTCGACAACCTCACGCAGTGGCTGGCGGTCCACCTCGCACAGACCTACGGCGCGGGGCTGCGCGTGAACGCGATCGCGCCGGGCTTCTTCGTCGGCGAGCAGAACCGCGCGCTGCTGGTGCAACCCGACGGCTCCCCCACCGACCGCGGCGCCACCATCATCGCGCACACCCCGATGGCACGCTTCGGCGAAAGCGACGACCTGGTCGGCGCGGCCGTGTGGCTGGCGAGCGACGCCTCGCGCTTCGTGACCGGGATCGTCGTGCCGGTCGACGGCGGGTACGCGGCCTTCGGGGGCGTGTGACCGGTCCCGGCCCAGACGGCGGCGTCGTGACGCGCGCCGTCGCGCCCGCCGGGCACGCGCTCGAGCCGGACGCCGTGCGCCGCGCGCTCGCCGAGGGCCTCGCCGGCGTCCCGCAGGGCGCCCGCATCCTCGTGCTCATCCCCGACCACACCCGCACCGTGCCGCTGCCGATGCTCTTCCGCCTCCTGGTCGAGGTGCTCGCCGGCGCCCACGCGCTCGAGTTCATGGTCGCGCTCGGCACGCATCCGCCGCTCGCCGAGGACCGCCTGAACGCGCTCGTCGGCCTCACGCCGGAGGAGCGCGCGGGCCGCTACGGCCACGTGCGGATCACGAACCACGCCTGGGGCGATCCCGACACGCTCGTCTCCCTCGGCACGCTCGGCGTCGATCGGATCAAGGCGATCGCCGGCGACCGCTGGCACCCGACCCTCGGCGGCGACGTCGACGTCCGCATCAACCGCCGGGTCGTGGGGGCCGACCACGTGATCATCCTCGGCCCGACCTTCCCGCACGAGGTCGTGGGGTTCTCCGGCGGCTACAAGTACTACTTCCCGGGCGTCAGCGGCGCCGACATGATCAACGTCACCCACTGGCTCGGGGCGCTGAGCGGCGTGGTGGACACGATCGGCGTGGCCGACACGCCGGTCCGGGCGATGATCCACGCCGCGGCCGAGCTCGTCGGCACGCCCACGACCCTGGTGGCGCTCACGGTCGAGGGCCTGGGACTCTCCGCCGTGACCGTGGGCGACCCGGTGGCCGCCTGGCGCGAGGCGGCCGCGCTCTCGGACGAGCGCCACGTCACGTACCTGGCGCGGCCGATGGAGCGCATCCTCGCCTGGGCGCCGCCGATGTACGACGAGCTCTGGACGGCCGGCAAGGCGATGTACAAGCTCGAGAGCGCTCTCGCCATCGGCGGCGAGCTCGTCATCTACGCCCCGCACCTCGACACCGTCAGCCGCGTGCACGGAGAGTGGATCGAGGAGATCGGTTACCACACGCTGCCCTACTTCCTCCACGACTGGGAGCGCTTCGCGCACGTGCCGCTCGGCGTGCTCGCGCACTCCACGCACGTCCGCGGCTCGGGCCGCTTCGTCGACGGGCGAGAGGTGCCGAACGTCCGCGTCACGCTGGCGAGCCGCCTCGACGCCGAGACCTGCGCCCGGCTGAACCTCGGCTATCTCGACCCCGCCACCGTCGATCCCGCCGACTGGCAGGGGCGCGAGGAGGAGGGCGTCATGTTCGTCGCCAAGGCCGGCGAGCGCCTCTACCGTGCGCCGGTCACCGGCACGCCGGACCGCTCGCCATGAGCGACGCGCTCCGCGCCGTGGTCGTGATGGGCGTCGCGGGCTCCGGGAAGACGACCGTCGGCCGTCTCCTCGCGGAGCGTCTCGGCTGGGCCTTCTACGACGCCGACGCGTTCCACAGCGAGGCGAACCGCCGCAAGATGGCGGCCGGCGAGCCCCTCACGGACGAGGACCGCTGGCCCTGGCTCGACCGTCTGGCGGCGCTTCTGCAGGAGCGCGTCGCGAGCGGCGAGGGCACGGTGCTCGCCTGCTCGGCCCTGCGGCAGGCCTACCGCGACCGGCTCGGCGTGCCGAGCCCCGAGGTGGCGCTGCTCTACCTCGACGGCGACTACGACCTCCTCGAGGCGCGCCTGCGCGAACGGATCGGGCACTACATGCCGCCGTCGCTCCTCGCCAGCCAGCTCGCCACGCTCGAACCGCCGAGCGACGCCATCACCATCTCGGTCGCCCAGGACCTGGGCACCGTCGTCGAGCGGGCGGTCGCCGCGCTCGCACGCTTCAGGAGGGACGCCATGACCACCACGACGACCGGCACCTGGACCCTGGACCCCGATCGCTGCTTCTCGCCGGAGGCGAGCCAGCGGGAGCTCGCGCGGTCGCTCTACGACGGCGTCGCCGACCTGCCGCTCGTGTGCCCGCACGGCCACGTGCCCGTCGAGCTGCTGGCCGACGACGCGCCGCTGAGCGATCCCGCGCGCCTCATGGTCGTCCCCGACCATTACGTGCTGCGCATGCTCTACAGCCACGGGGTCGCCCTGGAGGACCTGGGTCTCGCGCCGCGCGACGGCGGGCCGCACGAGAGCGACGGCCGCGCGATCTGGCGCCGCTTCTCGCAGCACTTCCACCTGTTCGCCGGGACCCCCACCGGCCTGTGGCTCAAGCACCAGCTGATCGAGCTCTTCGGCGTCGACGAGCGGCCCTCGGCCGAGAACGCCGACCGGGTCTACGACGGGCTGCAGGAGCGGCTCG
>SKWV01000354.1 GCA_007128755.1 Trueperaceae bacterium | reverse complement strand
GGTCGCTGCATGGTGGTGGAGAAGGTCACCGAGAGGTTGCCGTTCAGCGGCACGTCGGTCGCGCCGTTCTGCGGGATCGTCGTGACCACGATCGGTGGCGTGCCGGCTCCGGCGGTCGGCGTGGCGCTCACCTCGGACGATCTCGCCGAGGTGTTGCCGGCGGTGTCCTTGGCGTCCAGAGCGAAGAAGTAGGTCACGCCATTCGTCAGGCCGGTGATGGTCGACACCGTGGTCGGAGCAGGCACGAAGGCGCTCTCCGTCAGGTTGCCGCTCTCGCTACCCTGATGGACGGTGTATCCCACGAGATCGCCCTCGGAGTTGGCATTCCAGCTGAGTTGCACCTGCGCGTCGCCGGGTGTTGCGATGAGCCCGGCCGGTATGGCTGGAGCCGTCGTGTCTGGGACCGTCGCCCCCGGTCCGCAGCCCGCCAGCGCCAGCACGACGCCGAGCGGTAGCAGTGAACGTCCTAACGATTGGCACCTCATCCTGCCCTCCTCCCGTCCGGGGGAGACCCGGACATGCTGGGAGTATCGGTGGACAGGCGTCACGCGAGCGTTACATCGAGGCGCGGGTCGTCACACGAGTGACGGGGCATGCCTCCTCGGACGGCACGAGATCCGGATCGTGTTAACGACAGCCGTCGTTCCCCTAATCCCGCCCCGAACTTCTCAAACTCTCTCTTGGGTGCCGGGAGTGGGTGCTACGCTGCGCTATCGCAAGATGGGGGCGCTGCATATGGGCCTGTACAATCGGGATGAACCACTGAACCGTCAAGGCTACGCGCGACCGGCTTTCTTTTGGTTGCTGGCCCCGAACTTCTGGCTGTTGATCGTCTTCGTCTTGATGCCGGGCCTATCACGAGGTCCGGGGTTGATGTCCTTCGCAATTGTCTGGGTCCCATTCCTTCTCGCGTTCTTCGGGTTCGTGACCCTTTCGATGCGGCGGTTGCTCGATGTTGGTGCACCTACTGCTCTTGCCTGGCTTGCCCTTGTGCCGGGTGCTGGACTACCGCTGTACATCGTCCTGGCGATTACGCCGAGCGCTCAGAAGGCTCAAGCGCGGTCTCACTGAACGACCGTCGCCGCTTTTCGGACTTTGCCGAGGTAGCTGTAAAGGAACTGCCTGGCGTTCGCGGGCCCGTTCCCCTAGCGCACGCCGGCGAACAAGTCGTCCTCCACCTGTCGACCGCCGTTGACCAGGCTGAACGCGCGGTAGTACGTCCCCTCGCCGAAGATGCTCAGCCGCTGCTCTGCCGGAAGGTCCTGCAGCTTCTGGTAGTCCCGGAGCTGCGAGTGGTGGCAGCTGATCGCTTTCCAGACGACCGAGTCGAACGCGCGGGCATCGATGCGAGCGCTCACCATCCAGTCCGCCCACGCCACGGCCTCCCTGGCCTGGCCGTCGACGACCTTGGCGAAGACGCCGAAGGCGGCCTGATACGCCTCGAGGATGTCGCGCGTGGCAACGAGGTAGTAGAGCTTGGCGACGGCGTGGGGGGAGTCGCCGGTCGCATCGTCGCGAGCGGCGGCGCGGACGACGGCCGCGGTCGCGAACTGCGAGATCGCGATGTGGTCGGGATGGCCGTAGACGCCGTCGGGTCCGAAGGTGACGACGACCTGGGGTCGCACGTGCCTGATGAGCTGCGCGATCCGGGTCGTGATGCCCTCCGCATCGACCTGAACGAGGGCGCCGTCCATGTGGTCGAGGAGCCACAGCTGCCGGATGCCGAGCACCTCGGCCGCCGCGTCGAGCTCCTTCGACCTGACTTCTGCGAGCACGTCGGGTCCGGGGTAGTCGTCCGCGGCGCCTTTCCATCCTCGCTGACCACGCGTGGCGGTGACCAGATACGTCTCGACGCCCTCCGCGGCGTACTTCGCCAGGGTGCCGCCGGTACCGAGCGATTCGTCGTCTGGGTGGGCCATGATGCACATCAGCCTCAGCGAATCGGCCATCGATCGTCCTCCGTCTCCGTCTCCGGCTCGAACGCGACGTGGGGCTTCTCGCCGGGTCGGCAGTCTGCCGTGCGATCGGCCCCGCACGATGCACACGCGTCACACGCCGTTGGACGTTTCTCATCGACGGTCCCGGCGACGGAGTTCCAGCGCTACCGTTCATGGTGGTGCGGTCGGCGACGGCGACGGCACGAGGGACGATCGATGGCCCGCTCCACCGGGTCATCGGACCCTGGTAGCACCGGCCGCCCCGTGCTTCGGTGGCGCCAGGCGCGGCCTGCCGGGGATGGACGCAGCGGAGGTGATCGAGGTGACCAGGGATCTCGATACGAGGGTGGCTGGGCACGGCGCGGTGGTCGAAGGCCATGGCCACGCGTTCGAGCGCGACGGCTGCCGCATCCACTGGTGGTCGGCCGGTGCGAGCGACGCGCCGACCATCGTGCTCACCCACGGAGTGACGATCGATCACGGCACCTTCGCGACGCAGGTGCCGCTCTTGGTCGCCGGCGGCTACCACGTGGTCACGTGGGACCTGCGCGGCCACGGACGAAGCCGACCGAACGCCGCGCGCTTCTCCATCGCGAACGCGGCCGACGACCTCCACGCCCTCCTGGGCGAGATCGGAGCCGATCAGGCCGTGCTCGTCGGCCAGTCGTTCGGGGGGTTCGTCGTGCAGGTCCTCCACCGTGATCACCCGCAGCGTGTGGCGGGGATGGTGCTCGCCGGGTCGTTGCCGCTCGGACGCCCGCCCATGTGGCCCCTCCTCGCCCTCTACGGTCGGCTCGCTCCGCCGATCCAGCGACTGTGGCCGGAAGGGCATCTGCGGGGTCTGGTGCCGCGCTTCATGTCGAAGCGCGCCGACGTCCGGCAGTACGTGGCGCGTGCCAACCGCGCGCTCGACCGAGGCGATTTCGCTGCCGCCACCGAGGCCGCCACCGAGGGGTTCGTCCGCTACGAGCGCCTGGCGCGG
>SKWV01000487.1 GCA_007128755.1 Trueperaceae bacterium | reverse complement strand
GCGCGCACGCCGCGAGCCTCGATCCATGCCCGCAGGTCGTCGGCGCCGAGCGGCTCGGCGCCGGAGGCGACGGTGTCCGGTCGGCGCTCGTCGTGTCGCTCGTCGGTCATGCCGACGAGTCTACCGGCAGCCAGGCCATCATCGCGCCTCAGAGCCCGTAGAGGGTCCCGTACTTCTCTCGCGCGTAGCGCAGGTAGGGTTCGGCCGAGAGCTCCGCGCCGGTCGCGCGCCTGGTGAGCTCCGCCGGCGTGTAGCGGCGGCCGTGCCGGTGCACGTGCTCGATCAGCCACGACAGGATGCCACCGAACTCGCCGCGGCGCATCGCGTCGTCGACGTCGCCCTGGTCGCGCCGGAGCGCCTCCCAGAGTTGCGCCGACAGGAGCGTACCGAGCGAGTAGGTCGGGAAGTAGCCGATCATCCCGCCGGCCCAATGGACGTCCTGGAGGCAGCCGCGCCGGTCGTCGGGCGGCGTGATCCCGAGGTACGCCTCGTAGCGCTCGTTCCAGGCTCCGGGCAGGTCGTCGACCTCGAGGCTGCCGTCCAGCAGAGCGCGCTCGAGCTCGAAGCGGATCATGACGTGGAGGTGGTACGTGACCTCGTCGGCCTCGACCCGGATGAGGCTCGGCTCCACGACGTTCATCGCAGCGTGGAAGGCCTCGAGGCCGACCGCGCCGAGACGATCCGGGAACGTCTCCTGCAGCCGCGGGTAGGCCCACTCCCAGAAGGGCAGGCTGCGGCCGACGACGTTCTCCCACAGCCGCGACTGCGACTCGTGCACGCCGAGGCTGGCGTACCTCCCGAGCGGCGTGCCGGCGTGCTCGGCGGGCAGGTTCTGCTCGTAGATGCCGTGACCGGCCTCGTGGAGCGTCGGGAACAGGGCGCCGCGCAGGTCGTCGCTCTTGTAGCGCGTCGTGATCCGGACGTCGCCGCGGCCGATGCCGCTCGCGAACGGGTGCGTCGTGCGATCGAGCCGGCCGGCTTCCATGTCGTATCCGAAGGCGCGGGCGACGCTCACGTTGAAGCGCTCCTGGCGGCCCTCGTCGAACGCGCCGAGGAGCGGCGCGACGTCGATCGCGCGGCCGCGCTCGCGGATCTCCCCTACCAGCTCGACGAGCTCCGCGCGCAGCGGGGTGAACACGGCCTCGACGGCGGCGGCGGTCGAGTCCCGCTCGTACAGGTCGTGGAGCGCGTCGTAGAGGTCGCCACCGGCGGCGTGGGCCTGCGCGATCTCGCGCACGACGACGAGGTTCTCGCGCAGCACCGGTGCGAACGACGCGAAGTCGTCGTCCGCGCGCGCCGCGGCCCAGCGGGTCTGGGCGACCGAGAACTGCTCCGCGGCGCGGCCCACGAGCTCGCGCGGCAACCGCGTGGCGAGGTCGACGTCACGGCGCGTCTCGCGCACCAGGGCGGCGTCGTCGCCCTCCAGATCGGCGGCCTCGAGGGCGGCCAGCACGTCCGCCAGGCCGTTATCGGTCATGTGGTCGTGGCGCAGCCGCCCGATCGTCGCGATGGCGCGAGATCGCCCGGTGTTGCCCTTGGGCGGCAGGTACGTGCGCTGGTCCCAGGTCATCAGGGCCGACGCCTGGGTGAGATCGGCGATCACGCCCAGGCGGTCCCGGAGCTCGGTGAGCGAGGCGGTGGGGTCGTGCGTCATGAGGTCTCCATCCGGGGAGTCTACCGCCGGCCCGTCGGGCAGGGCACGCAGGAACACCGGGCCGGACGCTCCGGCACGGCTGCGGGCTCGGCTGGGTGATATCTTGCTGCGGATGCATCCGAGCGAGGACGGCGAACGCACGACCACCGACGACACCGCGGCTCCCGTGCTGCCGGTGAGCGACGCCGCACGTCAGGCGTTGCGGCGCGAGCGGGCCTTGATCGCCGACCTCCAGGCGCTCCTTGCGAAGTCGGGCGGCGCCCGTGACGCGGTGGCGACGCTCAAGGATGCCCTGGCCGGCCTCGACGGCTTCTTCCTGCTGGTGCTGGTGGGCGAGTTCAACGCCGGCAAGTCGAGTCTCGTGAACGCCCTGCTGGGTGCCACGGTGATGCCGGAGGGGGTGACGCCGACCACGGACCGGGTCACGCTGGTGACGCACGGCGACGAGGCCCGGCGCGAGGAGCGCTCCACCGAGCTCTCCTACGTCTCGCACCCCGCGGCCCGCCTCCAGGACCTCGCGCTCGTCGACACCCCGGGCACGAACGCCGTCATCGCCAAGCACCAGGAGCTGACGGAGCGCTTCGTGCCGCGCGCCGACCTGGTGCTCTTCGTCACCAGCGCCGACCGGCCCTACACCCAGTCCGAGCGCTCCTTCCTCCAGCTCATCGAGGGCTGGGGCAAGCCCGTGGCGATCGTGGTGAACAAGGCCGACCTGCTCGAGAGCGAAGCCGAACGCGCCCAGGTCCTGGAGTACGTCCGCACCAACGCGCGCGAGACGCTCGGCCACGCGCCGCCGATCTTCGCCGTCGCCGCCCGCCAGGCGCGTCGGGCGCGCGACGCCGGCGACGACGCCGCCCTGGCGGCGAGCGGCCTGCCGGAGCTCGAGCGGCACCTCGAGGAGACGCTCGACACCGGCAAGCTGCGGCTCAAGCTCGCCAACCCGCTCGGCGTCGCGCGGCACGTGGCGGACGAGCTCGCTCACGCCATCGAGACGCAGCGCGACCTGCTCACCGAGGATCGCAACACGCTCGAGGAGGTCGACCGCCAGCAGAACCAGTGGCGCAAGGACGTGCGGCGCGAGGGGCAGACGTACGTCGACCGCGTGAAGACCGTCCTGCTCGAGGTCGAACGGCGCGGCGAGGTCTTCTTCGACGACATGGTGCGCCTCACGCGCCTCACGACGTTGTTGCGGACCGAGAAGGTGCGCAAGGAGTTCGAGGACCGCGTCCTGAAGGACGCCGACCGCGAGATCGACGAAGCGGTGGCGGGACTGGTCGACTGGCTGCTGGAGCGGACGATGCAGCAGTGGGAGGACGTCGTCGGCTTCGTGAACGAGCGCCGCACGGCCGGTGAGGACCGCGTCATCGGCGAGGTCGGCGGGCGCTTCCAGTACGACCGGCAGGCGCTCATCCGGGCGCTCAGCGAACGAGCCGAGGGGGCGCTCGAGCGCTTCGACCGCAAGGAGGAGTCGCGCCGCTTGGCCGAGGCGCTGCAGGCCTCGGTGGTCCAGACGGGCCTGCTGCAGGTGGGCGGTCTGGGCTTGGGCGCGGCCGCGGTCGCGATCGTCTCGTCGGCCGCCTGGGACATCACCGGCATCGCCGCCGGGCTCACCATCATGGGCGTGGGGCTCCTGGTGCTGCCGCGGCGGCGGCGGCAGGCCAAGAAGCAGCTGCACGCGCAGATGCAGGAGCTCCGCGACGGGCTCGAGACCGGCCTCGGCCGCCAGCTCGAGGAGGAGACCGAGCGCGCGGCGGCACGCCTCTCACGCGCCATCGAGCCGTACACCCGCTTCGTCCGCACGGAGCTCGACCGGCTCGAGGAGCTGCAGGGCGAGCTCGACGCCTGGCGCGACGAGCATGCGGCGGTCACGGCGCTCGTCGAGCGGGTCTGATCGCGCGCCGTCGCCGGTGGTAGATTGCTCGGATGCCAGCCCCGAAGCCCCCTTCCGCCGCACCGGTCCGCGTCGCCTTCCAGGGCGTCGCCGGGGCCTTCTCCGAACAGGCCGCGCTGCAGTTCGCCCCCGACGGCGAGGCGGTCGGCTTCGCCACGTTCGAGGAGGCGTTCCGCGCGGCCGTGCGCGAAGAGTGCAGCCACGCCTGCCTGCCGGTCGAGAACAGCCTGGCCGGCTCCATCAACCAGACCTACGACCTGCTCACCGACTCGGTGCTGCACGTGGTCGGCGAACAGGTCGTGCGGGTCCACCACAACCTCCTGGCGCAGCCGGGCACGCGCATCGAGGACATCAAGCGCGTCTACAGCCACACCCAGGCCCTGCAGCAGTGCCAGGCGTTCATCCGCAAGCACGGCTTCGAGGCGGTCACCGACTTCGACACCGCGGGGGCGGCCAAGCTTCTCGCCGAGAACGGCGGCGAGGGCAAGGCGGCCATCGCCAGCAAGCGCGCCGCCGAGGCCTACGGGCTCGAGGTGCTCGCCGAGAACATCGAGGACCTGGCGTTCAACTACACGCGCTTCTTCGTGCTCGGCTCCGACCACCCGCCGCTCGGCGAGGGGCCGCAGAAGACGAGCCTGGTGCTCGCCACGCGCCACCGTCCGGGTGACCTGGTCGACTGCCTGCTCGAGTTCCCGCAGCACGGCATCAACATGACCAAGCTCGAGTCGCGCCCGCGGCGCGACAAGCCCTGGAGCTACCTGTTCTACATCGACATCGAAGGGCACGTCGACGAGCCGCACGTGGCGGCGGCGCTGTCGGGGCTGATGCGCAAGGCGGCGTTCGTCAAGTTCCTCGGCTCGTACCCGGCGGCGCCGTCGATCGTCGAACTGGACTGAGCGACCTGTCGCCGCGGCGCACCGCGCCGCCCTCGCATGCCTCCCGGAGGTCCTCATGCACGACCCCGCCAGCGATCCCAACGGCTCGGAGCAACACGACGAACCGACGCTCCGCCTCGACGACGCGCTCAAGCTCGCCGGCCTCGCGGCGACGGGCGGTCAGGCGAAGCACCGCATCCAAGCGGGTGACGTCACCGTGAACGGCGTCGTGGAGACGCGACGCAAGCGGCGGCTGCGTCAGGGCGACGTGGTGGGGATCGACGGCGAGACGTTCGACATCGATCTCGAGGCCGATGCGCTCGACGACGACGCGTGAGCGGCGGAGGGCGCGGACACGCTACCTCCCCGACCGCCCCGGCACGCCGCCGGCGAGCGCCGGCGCGGACATGAACGGCACCGCCGTCACCAGCAGCCAGGCCGCCGCCGCGGGCGCGACCCGCTCCCCCGGCAGCAACAGGTCGCGCGACGTGTAGACGCCGCCCCGAGGCGTGGTGAGGCGGACGGCGTGACCGGCGCCAGGGACGACCGTCCACACCTCGATGAGGCCCACCGCGGCGCAGCGCCGGGCTCGCCACGCGATCTCCCGCTCGTCGTCGCTCACGAGGATGGCCAGGATCACCGTGGACGGCCCCGGAGCCGGACGCCGCAGGTGGGGCGGTACGCAGTGGCGGACGGCGACCTCCGGACGCAACACGTCGAAGGGCGGGCAGGCGACGGCCTCGCCCACCGCCACCTCGAGCCCCTGCGCGAGGCGATCGAGGTCGCTCGCGAGTGTGACGACCGTCTGCACGACGAGCGCCGAAGGCAGGCCGCGGCGCACCAGCACGCCGTCGAGGAGCTCCGTTCCCGGCGCGGCGACGCGGGGGCGAGAACCTTCACGCTCGAACACGTCATCGACTCGGAGGCGCGTGGACATGACACCATCGTGGGCCGTGGGCGTGGAAACGGACGGGCGCGCTAGGCCTTCGTCAGGACGCTCTCGGCTAGCATCCCGACGGCGCGCGCGGTAGCGTGCGCGCCGGCCGGAGGCCCACGATGGTGACCCGCAGGACACCGCCCGACCTAGAGCAGGCCGACCTCGAGGAGGCCGTGGAGGCGCTGCTCCTGCGCGGACCTGCGCCCTCGTCCTTCATGCGCTACCTCGACATCGACGGGGTCGCGGCGTCGATGGGGCCGAGCAGCGTCCCGAACGACAACCGTGTCGGGCTCACCGACGTGGCCCCGGAGCACGCCGACGCGCTCATCGTGCGCGTGATGGCCGCGTACCGCGACGACGGCCGCGGCGTGAGCTGGATCGTGACCCCGCGCTCGCGGCCGGCCGACCTGCCGCGCCGCCTCGAGGAGCACGGCTTCGTGCACGCGGCCACGGACGACATGGCCGGCATGGCGAGCGCGGTGGTGGCGACCTTCGACGTGCCCCGCGGTTCGGACGTCCGTGTCGTCGATCTCGCCGAGCTGCGGCGGCACGTGCACGTCATGGCCGCGGGCTTCGGGACGGCCATGACGCGCTTCTTGGGCATCCTCGACATGTACGAGGCCGGGGCGCTTCCCGGCAGCGCCTTCGGCTACTATCTCGCGTACGTGGACGGCGCCGTCGTCGGCTACGCCACCAGCCTCATCGATCACGAGCGCGGCGTGCTGCTCCTGGGGGGCAGCGCCGTCCTTCCCGCTCACCGTGGGCACGGGCACTACCGCGCCCTGGTGCGCGCCCGCATCGACGACGCCCGCCGGAGCGGGGCCGCGGCGGTCGTCGTGCAGGCCCGGCGCACCACGTCGGCGCCGATCCTCGCCCGGCTCGGCTTCCACGAGGTCCTCCCCATCAGGACCTTCGGCCTCGCACCGCCCGATCGCGCCGAGCCTCGCTCGCCACGCCCTTGAGGACGAGCCGCATGGACCCGCACGAGCGCAGCGGCGACCCGGTGGTAGACTTCGCCGGATATCGTGCCGGCGCCACCTCGTGCGCCGCGCGTGCCGTAGGAGTCCCCATGCCACGACGCGACGACCTCCACAAGATCCTCATCCTCGGCTCGGGCCCCATCGTCATCGGGCAAGCGGCCGAGTTCGACTACTCCGGCACCCAGGCGTGCAAGGCGTTGCGGGGCGCCGGCTACGAGGTCGTGCTCATCAACTCCAACCCGGCGACGATCATGACCGACCCCGAGGTCGCCGACCGCACCTACGTCGAGCCGCTCACGCCCGAGTTCGTCGAGAAGGTCATCGCGGCCGAGCGGCCCGACGCGCTCCTCCCGACGCTCGGCGGCCAGACGGCGCTCAACCTCGCCAAGACGCTCTACGAGACCGGCGTGTTGGAGCGCCACGGTGTCGAGCTCATCGGCGCCAACTACGACGCCATCCAGAAGGGCGAGGACCGCCAGCGCTTCCAGCAGGCCATGACGGAGATCGGCATCGCCACGCCCGCGGGCAAGATGATCGCGTCGCTCGACGAGGCGCTGGCGTTCGTCGAGAGCATCGGCTACCCGGCGATCATCCGCCCGAGCTTCACGCTCGGCGGCACGGGCGGGGGGATCGCCTACGACGAGGCCGAGTTCCGCGCCATCATCCGCCAGGGCCTGCACGACTCGCCCGTCCACACCGTCCTGGTGGAGCAATCGGTGCTGGGGTGGAAGGAGTACGAGCTCGAGGTGATGCGCGACACGAACGACACCGTCGTTATCATCTGCTCGATCGAGAACTTCGACCCGATGGGGGTGCACACCGGCGACAGCATCACCGTCGCGCCCGCGCAGACGCTCTCCGACAAGGAGTACCAGCGCCTGCGCGACTACTCGATCGCCATCATCCGCGAGATCGGCGTCGACACGGGCGGCTCGAACATCCAGTTCGCGGTCAACCCCGTCGACGGCGAGGTGATCGTGATCGAGATGAACCCACGTGTCTCGCGCTCGTCGGCGCTGGCGTCGAAGGCGACGGGATACCCGATCGCCAAGATCGCGGCGCTCCTGGCCGTCGGCTACCACCTCGACGAGCTCCCGAACGACATCACCAAGGAGACGAAGGCCGCCTTCGAGCCGTCGATCGACTACGTGGTGACGAAGATCCCGCGCTTCGCCTTCGAGAAGTTCCCCGCCACGCGCGACGTGCTGGGCACGCAGATGCGCTCGGTGGGCGAGGTGATGGCGATCGGCCGCACCTTCAAGGAGTCGCTCCAGAAGGCGATCCGCTCGCTCGAGCTCGACGTACGCTCGGCGACGGCGGACGTGGATCAGGCGACGCTCGAGGCGCGCCTCTACGCCAACCCCCGCCGGCTCCCGGCGCTGCTCGAGCTGCTCCGGCGCGGTCGCTCCGTGGCGTACCTGTTCGAGAAGACGCGCATCGACCCGTGGTTCCTCGCGCAGCTCGAGGAGATCGTCCGGGCGGAGGGCGAGATCCGCGAGCTCGGGGCCCCGCGCGAGTGGGACTGGCAGGAGTGGCGCGAGGTCAAGCGCCTCGGCTTCTCGGACGCCGACATCGCGCACCTCACCGGCGCCACGCCGACCCAGGTGCGCGCCGCACGCTTGGCGAAGGGGCAGCGGCCGGTCTTCAAGACGGTCGACACCTGCGCCGCGGAGTTCGAGGCGTACACGCCGTATCACTACTCCACGTACGAGTGGGAGGACGAGGTCGCGCCCTCGGACCGCGACAAGGTCGTCATCTTGGGCTCCGGGCCGAACCGCATCGGTCAGGGCGTGGAGTTCGACTACGCGACCGTCCACGCGGTGTGGGCGCTGCGCGAGGCCGGTTTCGAGACGATCATGATCAACTCGAACCCCGAGACCGTCTCGACCGACTACGACACGGCCGACCGGCTCTACTTCGAGCCACTGACCTTCGAGGACGTCCTGAACGTGATCGAGCACGAACGCCCCAAGGGCGTGATCGTGCAGCTCGGCGGGCAGACGCCGCTGAAGCTGGCCCGCGCGCTGACGGACGCCGGGGTGCCGATCTGGGGGACGACGGCGGACGCCATCCACTTCGCGGAGGACCGCGACGCCTTCCACGCGCTCTGCACGCGCCTCGGCATCCCGCAGCCCGAGGGCGGCGTGGCGGCGACGCCGGACGCGGCGCGCGAGCTCGCGCGCGGCATCGGGTACCCGGTCATGGTCAGGCCGTCGTACGTCCTCGGCGGCCGCGCGATGAAGGTCGTCCACGACGACGCCGACCTCGAGGCGTACCTCGCCGACGTCTACGCCGAGCTGCCCGACAACCCCTCGATCCTCGTCGACGACTACATCTCGGGCGCCGTGGAGGTGGACGTCGACGCGCTCTCGGACGGCGAGACCACCGTGGTCGCGGGCATCATGGAGCACGTCGAGGCGGCGGGCGTGCACTCCGGCGACTCGGCCTGTGTGACGCCGCCCGCGACCATCCCGGAGGGGGTCCAGGAGATCATCCGCGCCCACACGATCCGGCTCGCGGAGGCGATCGGCGTGCGCGGGCTGATCAACGTGCAGTTCGTGATCAAGGACGGCGAGGTCCTGGTGATCGAGGCGAACCCGCGCGCCAGCCGCACCATCCCGTACCTGTCGAAGGCGATCGGGCACCCGCTGGCGAAGTACGCCGCGCTCATCGCCGCCGGCCGAACGCTGCGGCAGCTGGGCTTCACCGAGCCCCCCACGCCGACGCTCTACAGCGCCAAGGAGGTCGTGCTCCCGTTCCTGAAGTTCACGGGCGTCTCGCCCGTGCTGGGGCCGGAGATGCGCTCCACGGGCGAGTCCATGGGCATCTCGGCCGACCCCTACCGCGCCTACCTGAAGGCGCTCGCGGGCGCGAACGTGGTGCTGCCCGAGCGTGGCCGCGTGCGCCTGATCGGCGCGGACGCCACCGAGCTGGCGCCCCGCTTCGCCGCGCTCGGCTTCGAGGTCGTTTTGGCCGCGCCGGAGTCGCTCGACGACGTCGCCGGCGACGCGCTCCTCGTCGACGTCGAGCACACGCCCGCGCTGCGGCGGGCGCTTGAGGAGGGTGTGCCCTTCATGAGCACGCCCCAAGCGGCGCGCTGGACGGTCGAGGGCCTCGAGCGCTCCGTCGGCCGGAGCCTGCGCGTCCGGGCCCTGCAGGACGTCCACGCCGTGCCGGCCACCGCCTGAACCGAGACCGCGTGCGCCCCGTCGGGGCGCACGCTCCCTCGACGAACGAGCGCCGTACCGTTGCCGGTACGGCGCTCGTTCGTCATCGCTAGCGCACTGCCGCTCCGGGCCGGCGTTCAGCCCTTGGGCGAGGACTTCCGGCGCGGCACCGCGCCGCTCAAGTCGTAGTCGGACTCCTCGTCCTCACCGAAGGCTTGGCCGAAGCCGGGCCCGGTGAAGAGCGGCGCCGAGCTCCGGCTCTCCCCCTGGTCGAGGATCAACCCGGGCTCGTCCGATGCGGTGTCGTCGACCACGCGCAGGCCGGCCTTGCCCGACGTCTTCGGCTTGGCCTTGGGCTTGTCGGCCGCCTTGGCCTGCTGCTTCGGGGGCGTGGGACGCGCCGCCGTCACCTTGACCGCTTGGCGCTCCTCCGCGGGGGCGCCGGCGGTGGCCGGCACGTCGTGCATGTCGATGGGCTCGACGCCGTCGGGCAGGCCGCGCACGCGCTCGCGCTGCCGCTCGGGCAGCCGCGCGCGCAGCGATCCGGCGTAGGTGCCGAGCTGATCGAGCGCGTCGTGGACGCGGTAGCGGAGGCAGAACTCGCCCGAGTCGACCTTGCTGACGAGGTGGAAGGGTGCCTCCGACAGGCGCTCGAGCACACGCACGAGCTGATCGCGAGGCACGTCGCCGTGGGCGGCGAGGTCCTCGAGCACGAACACGGTGGGCGCGCGCATCCCCGCCAGCGCCGTCAGGACGGCGGAGAGCGTACCGCGCTCCTGGACTCGCTTGGCGATGCTGCGCTCGAAGCGCTCGAGGCCGTACTCGAACATGCCATCGCGCTCGAAGTGCGGCTCGAGGTCGAGCGGTCCGATGAGCGTGCTGGTGGTGAGCTCACGCACGCGATCGACGCCGATCCAGGACCAGAGCGTCGCGCGGGCGAGGTCGGCCGGCGCCGTCAGGCGGTGCAGGTCACGATGATCGCCGACGACCGCGAGGTACTTGGCGTTGGAGTCGCGGCGACGCGCCAGCAGGGCGGCCCAGTCGAGGCGCTCGCCGTCGGGCAGCACGTGCAGCAGGGTGCGGTACTGGCGCCGTCCGAGGTCGGCGTGGAGCATCAGCTGCCCGTGCGCCAGGCCCTCGATGCGGTAGCCGAAGGTCGCGAAGGCCTCCCTCGCGCGCTTCGTCTTGGCGGGGTCGGCAGGCAACGACTCGCTGTTGAGCGCGGCGTCGCCCGGGAAGAGCCCGGAGCGGGGCGTCGGCACGACGCTCGCCCGCGGCGTGGTGGTCGGCCGGGCGTCGCCGAGACGGTCGAGCCGGAAGGGATCGGAGGTCGTGGGCGCTTCCGCGGGCGGCGGGGTCTTGTCGGCGCGCTGCCGCTGCCAGGGGAGTCGGAAGGTGCGCCCGAGGGGCTCGTTCCAGTCGAAGCGCTCCTCGCCCTCGCTCCCTCGTGCGCTCGCAGCGTGATCGGCCTCGTCGTCGACCTCGCGGCGCTCGTCGCGGTCGACGCGCTGGCGCTGCGCGGCGGCCCGCGTGTCGTCGGCCGCCCGCTCGTTCAGGCGGTCCCGCTCCTGCTGGGCTCGCAGCG
>SKWV01000039.1 GCA_007128755.1 Trueperaceae bacterium | reverse complement strand
CGTGCGCGGATCCACCGTGAGCAGCTGCCTGATCCGCAGGTCGTCGATGAGCACGCCGCCTGGCTCGACCACGTAGACGACGTTGAGCGTCTCCGAGTCGTGCCCGAACACGCGGATGTGCTCGAGCGCCTCGGCCACGCTCCAGTGCGGCTTGACCCGGACGTAGTCGGGCGTCATCACGCGGCCGATGGACTCCTCGGGGTAGCCGAGCAACTGCACGGCCCGTCGGCGCTCCTCGGGCGAGAGGAGGTTGAGCATCCGCCGCGTCACCTTGCCGGGGAGGTCCTCGAGCAGGGCCGTGCGGTCGTCGGCCGACATCTCCTCGAGGATCGCGGCGGCATCGACGTCGGAGAGCGTGTGCAGCAGGCGCTCCTGGGCCTCGAACGAGAGGTGTTCGAACACCTGCCACGCGGTGTCGGTGTCGAGCAGGCGGAACGCGATCGCCTCCTCGTCGTCGGAGAGGCGATCGATCGCTTCGGCGATGTCGGGGGGCCCGTGCTCAGTGAGCAGGGACTTGAGCGCGTCGAGGCGGCGCTGTGCGATCAGCTCGGAGAGCGCGTCGGTGGTGAGTTCTCGTGCCGGGACTGGGAGGGTCATCGCTGGCTCCAGGCATGTGTCGCACGCTCCTCTCGTCGGATCGACCGTCGCTGCGGCCCGCCGGTGAGTCTACCGCGTCGACGTCGTCGCGCCGCGTCCAGGCGCGGACGCCGCGTCGCCACGGCGTCAGTTCAGCTCGTCGATCGTCAGCCGGAAGCTCGGCACGAACGTCTCGAGGAAGTACCCGACCACGGGTTCCTGCAGGTCCTCGAGCCCCTGGCGGATCGACTCCTCGGCCCGCGTGAACTCGCGGTTCCCCGCCTTCGCCTCCTCGAGACACTTCAGGTACGCGCACAGCTTGTCGGCCAGCTTCACCATGCGCCAGGCGCGGGCGTCCTCGTCGCGCGCGAAGAAGAGCCCCTCGTAGTGCGGCTGCAACGCTTCGGGCACCATGCCCAGGAGCCGCTGCTTGGCGACCTCCTCCAGGCCGTCGACCGCCTCCTTGACCTTGGGGTTGAAGTACTTGATCGGCGTCGGCAGGTCGCCGGTGATGACCTCTTCGGCGTCGTGGAACACCGCCAGCAGGGCGGTCCGTTCGGGGTCGACGTCGCCGCCGTAGAAGGTGTTGTCGATGACGGCCAGCGCATGCGCGATCATGGCCACCTGGAGGCTGTGCTCCTGGATGTTCTCGGTGCGGGTGTTGCGCATCAGTCCCCAGCGCTGGATGAACTTCATGCGCGCCAGGTAGGCGAAGTAGTGGCTCACCGCGGCATGCTACCGCCCGAGCGCACCCCTCACGTGAAGCCGCGGAAGCGGTCGCGGTGCACCAGCATCGCCATGCCGAGCACGCCGAGCGTGACGACCAGGTTCGTGCCGCCGTACGACACGATCGGCAGCGTCAGCCCGGTGACCGGCGCGAGACCGAGTGCGACCCCGACGTTGACGAGCGTCTGGAACCCCAAGTACGCGAGGATGCCGGCGATGACGAGCTGGTCGCGTGGCCGCGGGCACTCCATCGCCATCACCGCCAGGCGCCAGAACAGCAGCGAGAACACGGCGAGCATGAACACCGAGCCGACGAAGCCCATCTCCTCGGCCAGGACCGGGAAGATGAAGTCGGTGTGCTTGAACGGGATGAAGTCGAACTGCGTCTGCGTGCCCTGTTTGTAGCCCTTGCCCGTGAGGCCGCCCGATCCGATCGCGATGCGCGCCTGCACGACCTGGTAGCCGGCCCCTTGAGGATCGGAGTCGGGGTTGAGGAACGCGGTGATCCGCGCCTGCTGGTGGGGCGCGAGCTGCGGCACCACGAGCGGGACGGTGACCGCCACCACCGCCAGCGCGGCCACGATCAGGCGGGTCGGGATGCCCCGCACGAACAGCATGCCGGCTCCGATGGCGGCGATCACGAGGGCGCTCCCCAGGTCGGGACCGAGCAGCACCAGCAGGAACGGCACGCCGACGATCGCGCCCGTGCCGAGGTACCCGAGCACGCCGCGGCTCGGCGGCGCGCTCAAGAAGCGCCCCAGCACCATGATGACGGCCACCTTCGCCAGCTCCGAGGGCTGCAGCCGCACCGGACCGACCTGCAGCCAGCGCTTGGCGCCGTTGATCTCCTCGCCCACGGCGAGCACCACGACCAACAGCACCAGCGTCACCAGGTAGAGCGGCAACGAGAGTCGATCGAGGCGCTGGCCGCCGACCCAGAACATCGCGACGCAGCCGACGAGCCCGACGACGAAGTAGACCCCTTGACGGGTGAGATCCTGCGGCTCCGTGACGGCGCTCGACAGCGTCACGAAGCCGATGAGCGCGAGCAGCACGACCAAGATGGGCAGGTAGGGCTCGAGTCGGCTCATGCGGCTCCAGCCTAACCCCGAGGGCCCGCCGGAGGGCAAGGCGACCCGCGCTGCGTGGGCGGCGGGCATCGCCGGGACGCTCCCACCGTGAAAAGTCGCATTGACGTGCCGCGCCCGTGAACGTAGGCTCGGGGTCATGAGGAGGCTCGTGTGAAGCGTGTAGCCCTGTTGTCGATCGGCCTGGTGGCCTTCCTACTGGCCGCATGCGCCCCGAGCGCCGCGGTGGCGACGCAAGTCGTCCCCACCATCATCTCGTTGCACGTCGAACCCGGTACGAACGACGTCGTCCTCCAGGGACGCTACTTCGGCGGCGGAGGCGAGGGCAGCTACGTCCTCGTCGGCGCCAAGAACGACGGCACGGGCGGCGAGCCCGTCGCCACCGACAGCTGGGACCCGACCCGCATCACGTTCACGGCGCCCAGCGGCTCGAACGGGACGTTCGTGTTCGTGGTCGTGGGCGACGTCGCCAGCAACGGCATGCCCGCCAACCTGCGCTAGCGTGCGCTAGCGCGCTCACCGACACCGATCGGACGCTCGAACGAGACGGATCGCCTCCCCGGCGGTCCGTTTCGTCGTGGTGGAGCGATGCTGGAGCGTCCCCGGGAGCATCCGGGCGCACACGCGCGGCGCGCGGGTCGTCGGCCCACTGCCCGGCCGGGAGGGGTCGCGGGCGGGCCAACGTGTAGACTCTTCCGGATGCGACTGCAGGCCCCCAAGGGCACCTACGACGTGCTCCCGCTCGACCAGCCCCGCTGGCACCACCTCTTCGACACCACGCGCCGCGTGCTCGGGCGTGCCGGCTACCAGGAGCTCACGACCCCGATCCTCGAGCACGCCGAGGTCTTCGAGAAGGCCGTCGGCGACGCGGCCGACCTCGTGGTCCAGAAGGAGATGTACACCTTCGAGGACCGCGGCGGCCGCCACCTGACGCTCCGGCCCGAGCTCACCGCGGGCGTCCTGCGCGCCTTCATCGAGCGCGGCATGCACACGTGGCCGTCGCCGGTCAAGCTCTGGAGCGCCGGCCCCGCCTTCCGAGCCGAGAACGTCCAGCGTGGCCGCTACCGGCAGTTCCACCAGGTCAACCTCGAGATCGTCGGCTCCGACTCGGCGCTCGCCGACGCCGAGGCGATCGCCCTCATGGGCGACCTGCTCGCGGCGCTCGGGCTCCGCCGTACCGTCCTCAAGGTCGGCTCGGTCGGCGACCCCGACGATCGCGCGCGCTACAACGCCTACCTCACGCAGGCGCTCGCGCCGCACGCCGAGGCACTCTCCCCCACCAGTCGGGAGCGGCTCCGGCTCAACCCGATGCGCGTGCTCGACAGCAAGGACGCGGGCGACCAGGAGCTGGTGGCGACGCTCGAGCGGCCGCTGGACTTCCTCGGCGAGGGCGCACGGGCGCACTTCGGCGCCGTCACGGGTCACCTCGACGACTGGGGCGTCGCGTACGAGATCGATCCCGCCATCGTGCGTGGGCTCGACTACTACCGCCGGACCGCCTTCGAGGTTCACCATCAGGGCATCGGCGCGCAGTCGGCGCTCGGCGGCGGGGGTCGCTACGACGGCCTGGTCCGACAGCTCGGCGGGCCCGACGTGCCCGGCATCGGCTGGGCCATGGGCGTAGAGCGGCTCTTCGACGCGCTCGAGGCCGAGGGCGTCACGGCCACGGACCGCGACCGGCCTCTGGCCTTCCTGGTGGCGATGGACGAGGCCGCCGTGTCCGAGTTGGCGGCGCTGGCGCGGGCGCTACGCGCCGAGTTCCGGATCGAGCACGCGTACGTCCGCCGCAACCCGACCAAGGGCCTGCGCGACGCCGACCGCTCGGGCGCGATCTACGCGGTGCTCCGCGGCGAGCGCGAGCGCGACGCCGGCGTCGTGATGGTCAAGCACCTAGAGCGCGGCGATCAGGTCGAGATCCCGCTCGAGGCGCTCGCGGACCACCTGCGCGCGGCGGCGCGCGACGAACCACAGCCGTCCACTTCCCTGCACGACGCCGGCGTCCGCACCGCGGACCGCGGCTGACCCCGACAGGAGCCCCGATGCGACGGACCCACACCTGCGGCGCGCTGCGCGCCGAGCACGACGGCGCGACCGTCACCCTCCTCGGCTGGGTGAACCGCGCCCGCGACTTGGGTGGCCTCGTCTTCGTCGACCTGCGCGACCGCACGGGCATGACCCAGGTCGTCATCGACGCCCAGGAGGGCGGCGCCTCCGGGGCGTCGGCGCTGCGCGCCGAGTACGTGGTGCGGATCGAGGGCCGGGTGCGCCTGCGCCCGGCCGAGCAGCGCTCCTCGCGGCTCGCGACCGGCGACGTGGAGGTCGTGGCGGACACGCTCACCGTCCTCTCCGAGGCCGACACGCCGCCGTTCCCGGTCGACGGCACGGTCGACGCGTCCGAAGTCAACGAGGAGCTGCGGCTCAAGCACCGCTACCTCGACCTGCGCCGGCCCGAGGCGATGGCGCCACTCGTCTTGCGCCACCAGGTGACCAAAGCCATCTGGGACTTCCTCGACGCCGAGGGGTTCGTGCAGATCGAGACGCCGCTGCTCACGCGCTCCACCCCCGAGGGCGCCCGCGATTTCCTCGTGCCCGCCCGCAACCGCCCGGGCCACGTCTACGCCCTGCCGCAGTCGCCGCAGCTGTTCAAGCAGATGCTGATGATGGCCGGCACCGAGCGCTACTTCCAGATCGCGCGCTGCTTCCGCGACGAGGACCTGCGGGCCGACCGGCAGCCCGACTTCACGCAGCTCGACCTCGAGATGTCGTTCGTCGACCAGGACGACGTGCTCGACCTCAACGAGCGCCTCATGCAGCACGTCGTGCAGGCGGCGACCGGCGTGCACGTCGAGGTGCCCTTCCTTCGGCTCCCCTACCGCGCGGCGCTCGACCGCTACGGCTCCGACAAGCCCGACGTGCGCTTCGGCCTCGAGCTGATCACGCTGGACGAGGTCTTCGCGGCCTCTCGCTTCAACGCGTTCCGGAACGTGCTCGACGCTGGAGGTGCGGTGCGCGGCCTGGTGCTCGCGGCCGAGCACGCCACGGCCGTCTCGCGCAAGGCGATCGAGGAGCTCGAGGCCCACGCCAAGCAGCACGGCGCCAAGGGCCTCGCCTGGGTGCGCCGCGCCGGCGACGGCTTCAGCGGGCCGATCGCCAAGTTCTTGAGCAGCGACGAGATCGAGCACCTGCGCGCGCTGGCGACCGGCGAGGGCGACCTGATCCTGTTCGTGGCCGACCGCTGGAGCGTCGCCTGCACGGCGCTGGGGGCGGTGCGCACGCGGCTGCGCGCGCTCCTCGACCTGCCGCTGGCCGAGGGCCACGCGTTCCTGTGGGTCACGGACTTCCCACTGCTCGACCGGGACGAGGACTCCGGCGGCTGGACCTACATGCACCACCCCTTCACCAGCCCCGAACCCGACGACCTCGAGTGGCTCGAGCGCGATCCCGGCCGGGTGCGGGCGATCGCCTACGACCTCGTCCTGAACGGCACGGAGATCGGCGGAGGCTCGCTGCGCATCCATCGCCTCGACGTGCAGAAGCGCATGTTCAGGGCGCTCGGGCTGCGCGACGACGAGGTCCAGGAGCGCTTCGGCTTCTTCCTGGAAGCACTGCGCTACGGCGCTCCGCCGCACGGCGGCATCGCCTGGGGCCTCGACCGACTGGTGATGCTGCTGGCGGGCGCCAAGAGCCTGCGCGAGGTCATCGCGTTCCCGAAGAACCAGCGCGGCGTCGACCCGCTCACCGAGGCGCCCGCCGCGGCCGAGCGAGCGCAGCTCGAGGAGCTCGGCCTGGGCGTGCTGGAGCGCGCCACGTGATCCCGCTCGTGATCCTCGACCTCGACGGGACCGTGATCGGCTCCAGCGGTCAGGTGCAGCCGGCGGTGTGGTACGCGGTCGAGCGCGCGCGCGACGCCGGCGTGAAGCTGGCGCTGTGCACCGGGCGCCCCGGTCTCGGCATCGCGCTCCGCATCGCCAAGCGTGTGGGGCCGACGAACGCCCACGTGTTCCAATCGGGTGCCCACATCGCCTTCACCGACGGCGAGACGCTGAAGGCCTCGTCGCTCAAGGAGGCGAGCACCAAGCGCCTGGTCCAGCACGCCCGCTCGCTCGGTCTGGTGCTCGAGGTCTACACGCCCAACCACCTCTACGTCGAGCGCAAGACGCCGATGAGTGAGGCGCACGCCAAGATCCTCGGGGTGTCGGCGCTCGTGCGCGACCTCAACGAGGTGGCCGAGACCGAGCCGGTCATCCGCGCCCAGTGGGTCCTGACGCCCGCCCAGGAGCCGGCGGCGATGGCACTCGCCATCGACGGCGTCCAGGTGAGCCGCGCCACCTCGCCGGCGCTGCCCGACACGCTCTTCATCAGCGTGACGCGCGCCGGCGTCTCCAAGGGGACGGCGGTCGAGGACCTCGTCAAGCACATGAACCTTCGCGTGGAGCAGGTGATGGCCGTCGGCGACAGCGCCTCGGACCTGCCGATGCTCTCGCTCGTGGGGCATCCCGTGGTGATGGCGAACGCCGAGAGTCCGCTCAAGGATCGCTTCCCCTCGCTCTCGGGCGACGTGGAGGAGGGCGGCGTGGTCGAGGCGCTCGAGCGCGCCATCCGCGGTCATCGTGGCTGACGCTCGGGTACGCTTCTGCGCATGAGCCTCCAGCGCATCAGCGATCTCCCCACCGTGGTCGGCGAGCGAGTCACCCTCCGCGGCTGGCTCACCGGGTCGCGTTCGAGCGGCAAGATCGCCTTCCTCCAGCTCCGCGACGGCAGCGGCTTCGTCCAGGGCGTCGTCTCCAAGGCCGACGCGGGCGACGAGACGTTCGAGCGCGCCCGCGCACTCACGCAGGAGTCCGCCGTCGAGGTCGAGGGCGAGGTCCGCGCCGATCCCCGCGCCCCGTCCGGCGTCGAGCTCGCCGTGACCGCGGTGACGCTGATCGGGACCAGCCACGACTACCCGATCACGCCCAAGGAGCACGGCGTCGACTTCCTGATGGAGCGCCGCCACCTGTTCCTGCGCCACAAGGCGCCGTGGGCGATCATGCGGGTGCGCGACGAGATGGTGCGGGGGATCCACGACTTCTTCGCCGAGCGCGGCTTCGTGCGTTTCGACGCCCCCTTCTTCATGCCGACCGCGGTCGAGGGGACGACGAACCTGTTCGAGATCTCCCTGTTCGAGGACGAGAAGGCGTACCTGTCGCAATCGGGACAGCTCTACGCGGAGGCCGGCGCGATGGCGATGGGCGCCGTCTACACCTTCGGCCCCACCTTCCGCGCCGAGAAGAGCAAGACCCGCCGCCACCTGCTCGAGTTCTGGATGTGCGAGCCCGAGGTCGCGTTCCTCGAGCACGACGGCAACGTGCAGCTCCAGGTCGACCTGGTGTCCTACTTGGCCGCGCGCGTGCTCTCCGAACGACGCGCGGAGCTCGAGCTGCTCGGCCGCGATCCGGACGCGCTCGCCGGCGCGGCCGCCGGCGACTACCCGCGCCTCACGTACGACCGGGCGCTCGAGCTGCTGGCCGAGGCCGGCGAGCACCTGGCGTGGGGCGACGACTTCGGCGCGCCGCACGAGACGCTGCTGGGCAACCGCTTCGACCGCCCGGTGGTGATCGAGCGCTATCCGACGGCGATCAAGGCGTTCTACATGGAGCCGGTGCCGGGCGACCCGACGCGGGTCCTGTGCAACGACATGATCGCGCCCGACGGCTACGGCGAGATCATCGGCGGCTCCCAGCGCATCCACGACCTCGCGTTGCTCGAGGCGCGCATCGCGGAGCACGACCTGCCGCGCGAGGCGTTCGAGTGGTACGTCGACCTGCGGCGCTTCGGCAGCGTGCCGCACGCGGGCTTCGGGCTCGGGTTCGAGCGGACGCTCGCCTGGTTCACGGGCGCGCACCACCTCCGCGAGGTGATCCCCTTCCCGCGCATGCTGACGCGCATGTACCCCTGACGGCGGCCGGCGGGCGCGCGCCGCCGCCGACGTGGGCGCCGCTGGCGGGCGCGCCTACGGCAGTGCGACGTGCCCCCAGAGCGTCGAAGCGACCTCCCCGTTCACGATGACGCGCACGTCGTCGGCGCCGGCGGCGCGCATCGTCTCGACGAGCGAACGCAGCGCCGCCCACTCCTGCGCGACGGACACGCTCACGCGCTCCTCCTGCACGACGTCGACGACCACGACGCGTCGCCGGTTCGACTCGAAGACCGCGGCGGTCGGCGCGGCGACGGCCTCGGGCCATACGTCTTCGTCGATGAGTACGTCGCGCAGGGCCGCGAGCGTGGCGGTGAGCCGGGCGGTCTCGTGGTCGGCCGCGCGCACCGTCGCGAAGGCGGACCACACGCCGCCGTCGCCGTCGACGATCACCAGCGGCATCTCGACCTCGCGCAGGGTCTCGCCGGCCGCCGGCCCGAACGGGGGCAGGGGGGCGTCGGCGGGTCGGCCGCCGAAGGAGCCGAGCAGGTAGGGCACGGCGGCCAGGAGCGCGATGAACGCGAGCAGGACCTGAGGACGCAGGAGCGTGCCCGTCCAGTCCCGTGCCGTCCGGCGCACGCGAGGCGAGCGGCGCGACACGCCGCCCACACGCGCCTCGGCGGGGCGCGCGGCGCTCTGCCGCGCCTCGCTCACGGCACCAGGCCGCCGCTCCCGATGACGGTCGCGAGCGTGGCGGCCAGGATCGGACCGAAGGAGGGATCGCGCAGGTCGTCGGGGCTGACCTCGATGAGCAACCCGCGACCAGCCGCCCCAGTCAGGACGGCGAGTGGGGCGGCGTGCGGGCCGTCGACCAGGTAGCCCCCGGCCTGCCCCAGCTCGCTCGCCAGCGACTCGGCGTAGCGGCGACCCGCCCCGAGGTCGACCACGAGCTCGAGCAGGACCTGACGGCGCACCCCGTCGGTCTCGGGGCGACGCAGCGACGTCTCGGCGTTGAAGCGGATGGCGTCCTCGAGCGCCGGCAACCCGTCGGCGTCGCCGAGGTGATGGACCCGCAGGTGCCCGCGCGCGAGGTCGGCCGCGTGGAGCGAGACGAACAGCCGGGCGCCCACGCCCGCAGCCGAGCGGTCCTGCAGGCTCATGCTGCTCGCGCCGGTGCGGGTCAGCTCCACGTCGTACGAACGGGCCAGCAGCGTCTCGAGCGAGCGGGCCAGCGTCAGCGTCAGGTCGCCGTCACCGTCGCGGATCGACCCGGGCGCGGGATCGATCACCACGCGCGCCCGTGCGTCGGCACGTGGCTCGCGCGCCTGCACCGCGGCCTGCGCCGGCCCGAAGGCGACCACCACCATGAAGCCGTCGCCGTCGCGGAACTCGGTCACGGTGTAACCGGAGTCGGGCGCGAGCTGGACGCGGACGTCGACGGCGCCGCGAGCGCTCAGCACGTCCGCGCGGACGAACGCGTCGCCCTCGAGGGCGCTGGCGGCGCTCACCTGCGCCCGCTCGAAGCGCAGTTGGAGCGTGTGGGCCGGGGCGTTGAAGAACGACGTGACGCGTGTCGGCGCACTCGCGCGCAGCACGAGGCGCTCCTGGTCGCCGCGGCGCTCGACGGTGCCGACGACGGTCGCCTGCGGCACCACGACCGCCACCACGTTGCGCTCCGAGAGGAAGCTCACGGCCGCGCCGAGCGCCTCGCCGGCCGCCTTGACCGGGACGTAGGGCTCGACGCCGACGTAGACGGCGGCGGGGCCCGCGACGGCGCGCCCGTCGACCGTCACGGCCGGCGACACGAGCGTGGCGCGGTCGGGGTCGTCGACGACCCGGAGCTGCACGATCCGGCCACCGAAGGTGAACGTCACGAGCCGGGCGGTCGGATCGACGTCGAAGCGCGCGCCGATCGCCGAGGCGAAGGCGCTCGCGGGAGCGTACGCGGTGCCGGACACGAGCGACGACGTCACGCCCTCGACCTCGAGGCCGTTGACGGCGAGCGAGGCCTGCGCCGCCGCCGTACTCCACGACGCCGCGGCGACCAGGGCCAGCACGAGCCGGAGGACGACGCCGCCGACGAGCCGGTGCGGGCGGTGGGGGCGGTGGTCGCGGTGGTCGCGCACCTCAGTCACGACCCTTCATGGCGCGGTCCATGTCGCGCTTCGCCTCGCGCTCGGCCACCGCGCGGCGCTTGTCGTGTCGCTTGCGGCCGCGAGCCAGCGCGATCTCGAGCTTCGCGCGACCCTCCTTGAAGTAGAGCTTGAGCGGCACGATCGTGAGGCCCTGGCGCTCGACCGCCTTGCGGAGCTCGTCGATCTCGCGGCGATGCAGCAGCAGCTTGCGCGAGCGGTCGGGCTCGTGGTTGTTGTAGCTCGCCTCCTGGATCGTGGGGATCGTGCTGCCCTCGAGGAACAGCTCGCCGCCGCGCACGCGTGCGTACGCCTCGGCGATCGAGCCGCCGCCGTGACGGAGCGACTTGATCTCGCTGCCACGCAGCACCAGGCCGGCCTCGAAGGTCTCGAGGATCTCGTAATCGAAGCGCGCGCGACGGTTGTTCAGCATGAGCCCACCACCGCCATGATACGCGCTTCCCTGCGCCTCACTCGAGCCAGACGGCGACGTCGTACGGGTCGACGTCGACCCGGACCTGCACGCCGGAGCCGGGTCGGCCGTCCACCGCGGCCAGGGCCGTCGCCAAGCCGACGTCGTCCTCGGCGCGCACGAAGAGCTGTTGGGCGTAGCGCCCGCGCAGGCGCGCCACGCCCGCCGGAGCGGGCCCGAGCAGTGCCTGCTCGCCGACGCCGGCGGTGCGCAGCGTCGCGGCGAGG
>SKWV01000291.1 GCA_007128755.1 Trueperaceae bacterium | reverse complement strand
CCCTCGTTGCCCTTGCGGATCGGGTACGCCAGTCGGCGCATGCCCCATTCCTCGAGCGCGACGACGGTTCCCTCGTGGCGCTCGATCTGCGCCATGACGGCATCCTTCTCCGTCTGTACCTGCTGCTCGGAGAGCGACGGGTCCAAGATCACGTTGAGATCGTAGTTGGCAATGTCGGCCATGTGTCCACCTCCTTCCGTGTCGCTGGTGCTGACGATCACCGAAGGCGGTCGGACCGAGGCCGCGCCGTGACACAGCGCCAGGGGCGCTCGTGTCCGGAACTGCGTCGGAGCCGTCGGTCACGAACTCCCGGCGAGGGCCGGGCCTGCGAGGTTCGCAGGACGTTCGCGCGTTGGGGTCGTCACCCTCCCCAGCGTAGGCTCGCGCAGCGATCCCTCGGGACCGCCGCGACGACCAGGGACTATAGCATGCTCGCTCAGCCGGCCGCGCGTACGAGCGAGCGGACGGCGGCTGCGGCCGTCCGGACCGCGTCGTTCACGCCCACGCCATCGAGGTAGGTGCCGGCGAGCCGCACCCCGGGGAGGGCGCCGGCGACGCCCTCGCGGGCAGCCTGCACGCGCTCGCCGTGGCCGAGCGCGAACTGCGGGATGCCGCGACGCCAGCGCGTCACGTGCACGCGCTCCGGTTCGGCCGTGATCCCCATCGTGACCTCGAGATCCCGACGCGCCACGGCGACGGCCGCGTCGTCGTCGAGATCGGAGAAGCCGGGGTCGAGCGCGCCTCCGGCGAGGACGCGCAGGAGGACCTTGCCGGGCGGCGCCTGGTCGGGGAAGACGACCGACCCCCAAAGCGCACCGAGCGAGCGCACGCGCTGCCCGCGCGGCACCAGGTACCCGAAGCCGTCGAGCTCGTGCGGCACGTCGATGCGGTCGTAGGCGCAGGCGATCACGTGCACGTCGACGTAGCGGATCGCGTCGAGCGCCGCCGCGGCGCTCTGGGCCTCGTCGCGGAGCAGGTCGGCAGCCGCGAACGCCGGTAGGGCGATCACCACGTGCTCGTCGTCGAAGGTCCTCCCATCGGCGGT
Source organism: Trueperaceae bacterium (assembly GCA_007128755.1). Taxonomy (GTDB): domain Bacteria; phylum Deinococcota; class Deinococci; order Deinococcales; family Trueperaceae; genus SKWV01. The sequence goes on along the minus strand of SKWV01000291.1, from coordinate 1,892 downwards.
GCGGACCTCCACGCCCGCGGGCGCCCCGGGGCGCCCGCGCGAGCGCAGGGCCGTGACGCGCGCGCCGAGATGGATGCGGTCGCCGAGCGCCTCGCGCAGGGCGTCGGTGAGGCGCCCCACGCCGCCGTCTCGAAAGGTGGTGAGCCGCGGCTCACCCTGGGTGCCGCCCGAGGCCCGCGCGGCGCGCCGCGCCGCCATCAGCCCGCGGAGCAGCGAGGCGTGGCTCGCTTCGAGCGCGCGCAGCCGTGGGAACATCGCATCGAGTGAGAGCTGGCGCGGATCCCCGGCGCTGATGCCTTGGACGAGGGGCCCGGCGAAGACGCGCGCCACCTCGAAGCCGAAGTGCCGCGCGAGGAAGTCGTACACGGACTCCTCGCGCCGGTGGACGAGGGGCAGCGCGAACTCGGCGAGCGCTCGCACCTTCCCGGGCGCGCTGACGAGCTCGCTGCGCAAGAAGGTGCCGAGCGTGTCGGGGATCGGCCTGAGCCCGCCGCTCCAGTACAGGTAGCGTCGGCGCGCCTCGTCCGCCGCGCCGAGCAGCGCGTCGTCGAGCCCCAGGGTGCGTACCAGGGCGAGCGTCTCGGGCACGTTCGCGAGGAAGCCGTTCGCGCCCCAGTCGAAGGTGTAGCCGTCGATGACGCTGCTGCGGAGCTTGCCGCCGACGACGGCGTCGGACTCCAGCACGAGCACGTCGGCGCCGGCCTCCTGCGCCGCGTGGGCCGCGCTGAGGCCGCTGATGCCGGCGCCGATGACGATCACGCCGGCAGCCTACCGCGACCCGTCGCGGGCGCGGGTCGCCGTGGCACGACCGGGCGTCAGGGAAGGGTCACGCCGGGCCCCCGCCGGAGCAGCTCCCCGAGGTCGCGGCCGGCGGCCGCGACGAGCGCCAACTCGGCCTGCAAGGCGCCCAGTTCGGCTTCGATCGCGCCGAGGAGATCGTCGCGCAGCACATCGGCGCCGGCCGCACGCTCGAGGCAGCCGATCAGCGCGGCGGGGGTGGCGTCGCCGCAGGCGCCGGACCAGCGCCGCTGCGCATCGGCGCGCGCGAGGAGGGCCTCCGCACGGTGCCGCTCGAACCGCTCCACGCGCTCGGCATCGGAGTGGGCGCCACCGGCGTCGTCGCCGTGGTGTCGCGCCATGATGCGCCCATCGACCGACGCCCGGTGCCACGTGAGGGCCACGTCGGGGCCCTGAGGACCGAGACCGAGCGCGACGCTGCTGCCGCTCGTGAGCGGGAGATCGAGCCCGGCTCGGAGCGAGATCGAAGGGGGCCCGTGCGCGGAACCGCGCGCGTCGGCCTCGAACCATGCCGACGCGGGTGCCACCGATGACGTGAGGCCGGCGGCACGGCGCGCCAGGCCCGCCTCGCTGCGTGCGGCCGCCACCTCGGGCGCGCCTGGATCGAGCGTCAGCCTCGCCAACCAAGGCCCGAGGCGGCACGCCGCGACGTCGCCCGCGTCGGCCGGTGTCGAGGCGGTGTGCGCGAGCAGGTCGCGGAGGGCGGCCCGGTACGCGTACTCGGGATCGTGCGGCGCTGCGGGCGGACGCTGCCCGAGGAGCGCCACCTGCCAGGCGCGCCAGACGCCCTGGCAGCGCGTGGCGAACCAGGCGAGGGCGGCGTCGCGCTGCGCGAGGGTTCGGATCGCCGCGTGCAACGCGTCGAGGTCGTCGGCGTCGGCACGCTTGCGGCGGAGGTAGTCGTCGGCGTCGAGACGGTAGCGCGCGCGGAGCGAGAGCGCGAAGGCGGCGTCGCCCGGCGCCCCCCGCAGCGTGGCGCTCAGGTCGAGGGCGTCGGCGGCGGTCACCGCGAGGGGTGGCAGGTGATCGGCCGCGGGCACGGCGGGTAGGAGTGGGTGCCACGGGTGGGCGCCCCCGAGCTCGGCCGCGCTCTG
>SKWV01000482.1 GCA_007128755.1 Trueperaceae bacterium | reverse complement strand
GTCTTCCTCCTCGGCGGCGACGCCGATGGCGCCGAGCGGCCCGGTTCCTTGCGTGATCATGACGATCAGAACGGCTCCGAAGAAGGCGAGCCAGAGCAAGCCGAGGACGAAGAGCCAGCTCTTCGCGGTCCGTTGTGTCTGTGCCATGTCGCTCCGATCGGGTTGGTTCGCCTGCCGTGGCTGGATGTGCGTGCACGCGGCAAACGTTTATGGTTCACTGGCGGCGTGACCGACCCGACACGCTCCACCGGAAGGCCGGGGACTCGAGAACGCCGTGCCAGGTGAACCCATGCTGGACCGGTGCCGAGGCGGGTGTCGGTGATTGATGACCGGCGCCGTGGGCCAGCACGACCGTCGGGCGCCGCGTGCAGCGCCGATCGACGAAGCTTGCTCCGCGACCGCATCCGTCACTGACGCTGCTCCTCGAGCGCACGTACGGTGGTCCGCATTCGCCCCCGGAGGGTGCCGCTGATGAAGATGTCTCAGGTCCGGGTCCCGAGCCGCAAGGCGGCGGCCGCGCTGCTGTCGCTTCCACTCCTGCTGACGGGGTGTGAGATGCCGTTCGCCCTGGATCCGCGCGGGCCTGCGGCCGCGGAGATCGCCGGGATCTGGTGGCTCCTCTTCTGGACCGCGACGGTGGTGAGCATGATCGTCTTCGCGCTGCTCGGCGTCGCGATCGTGCGCGCGAGGGCCATCGCGCGCGAGCAGGACGCGGCAGGCGGCGACCCGCGCGAGGGCAAGCCGGCCGACGTGGGCGACGGCCACGGCGCCCCCGCTCGCGTGTCGTGGCTCGAGGGCCGCACGACCGGCTTCGTGATCATCGGCGGCGGCATCATCCCTGGCGTGATCCTGATCGCCACGACGTTCATGACGTTGTCGGGCCTGGCCGTCTTCGACACCCCCCCGGAGGACGTCGCCTTCACCGTCACGGTGCGCGGCCACATGTTCTGGTGGGAGATCGAGTACCCCGACCACGGCGTGGTGACGGCGAACGAGATGCACATCCCGGTGGGCCAGAGCGTGCGGGTCGAGCTCGAGTCGGCCGACGTCATCCACTCCTTCTGGGTCCCGCAGCTGCACGGCAAGCTCGAGATGGTGCCCGGCCGCACCAACGTGATCTACATCCAGGCCGACGAGGCCGGCGTCTACTTCGGCAAGTGCGCCGAGTTCTGCGGCCAGCAGCACGCCAACATGGAGTTCCTGGTGATCGCCGAGCCCGAGGGCGACTTCGAGGCCTGGGCCGAGCGCCAGGCCGAGGACGCTCCCGAGCCGACGGACGCGCTCGCCGAGCGCGGCCGCGACGTGTTCGTGGACTCGCAGTGCGCGCTCTGCCACACCATCCGTGGCGTCTCGACGGGGGCGCCGGGAGCCGGGCCCGACCTGACGCACCTCGGGACCCGGCGCACGCTGGCCGCGCGGACCCTCGTCAACGTCCGCGGCAACTTGGGCGGCTGGATCCTCGATCCCCAGGGCATCAAGCCCGGCAGCCGCATGCCGGCCGTCAACGTGCCGTCCGAGGACTTCATCGCGCTGCTCGAGTACCTGGATGGCCTTCGGTGAGCCTCGACCGGCACGGCTTCCTCATGGCCGTGATCACCTTCGTCGCCGTCTCGCTCGCCGTCATCGGGTTCTACCTGGTGGGCATCCGCGATCCGGAGCCCGCTCCCTTCGCTCACCTCCCGGGCGACGCCGAAGCAGGACGCGTGGCGCTCGCTCGCATGGGCTGCGCCGCCTGTCACGCGATCGACGGGGTCCGCGCGGCCGGCGGCCGGGTCGGCCCGGCGCTCAACGACCTCCACGCGCAGCGCTTCATCGCCGGGCGCCTCCCCAACACCCCCGAGAACGCCGTTCGCTTCATCGTCGACCCGCAGGGCGTCAGCCCCGGCTCGGCGATGCCGAACCTCCACGTGGTCGACGTCGAGGCGCGGAACATGGTGGCCTACCTCTATTCCCTTGGGAGACCGTAGCGATGGCTGAGCGCAACCCCGAGACCCACGATCACTACGGTCCGCACCTCTCGCCGCCGCCCGCGGACTACCGGCCCGACCCCGAGCTGCTGACGAAGACGTGGGGCCCCCTCCCGGGGATCAAGGGCTTCTTCTCGGTCGTCAACTACCAGGTGATCGGGATGCGCTTCATCGTCACCGGGTTCATCTTCCTGCTGCTCGGCGGCATCCAGGCGCTGGTCATGCGCACGCAGCTGGCGCAGCCCAACCTCGACCTGGTGTCGTCCGAGCTGTTCCAGCAGCTCTTCACCATGCACGGCGTCACGATGATGTTCTTCTTCGCGGTGCCGATCTTCGAGGGGCTCGCGATGTACTTGGTCCCGCTCATGATCGGCGCGCGCGACATGGCCATGCCGCGGCTCGGGGCCTTCGGGTACTGGATCTACCTCATCGCCGGCATCACGCTCTACGCCGGGTTCTTCCTCGGCGTGGGGCCGGACGCCGGGTGGTTCGCGCACGCGCCGCTCTCGTCCGACACCAGCTTCACGCCCAAGATGGGCATGGACGTCTGGGTCACCGCGATCGGGCTGCTCGAGATCTCCGCGCTCGTGGCGGCGGTGGAGATCGTCGTGACGATCTTCAAGCTCAAGGCGCCGGGCATGTCGATGGCGCGCATGCCGCTCTTCGTGTGGGCCTCGCTCGTGATGGCCCTGATGATCATCTTCGCCATGCCGGCCGTGCTGCTCGCGACGGTGGCGATCGGCCTCGACCGCATGGCCGGCACGCACTTCTTCAACGCCGCCATGGGCGGCGACCCGACGCTCTACAAGCACATCTTCTGGTTCTTCGGGCACCCCGAGGTCTACATCATCTTCGTGCCGGCGCTCGGCGTGGTCTCCGCCGTCCTCGTCACCTTCGTGCGCCGGCCGATCGTGGCGTACAGCATCGTGGCGCTGTCGTTCGTGGCGATGGGGATCCTCTCGTTCGGCGTC
>SKWV01000405.1 GCA_007128755.1 Trueperaceae bacterium | reverse complement strand
TGCGGGCCACCGCTCCCGGACTGCGGGCGCGGCCGGCCGCCCGAACCGCTGCCGACGGAGGGACGGTCGCGTCGACCGCCGCCGCGGGCGCCGGTGTTGGGGGTGCCGCCGCGCTCGAAGCGCTTCGCCTCGGCGTCGAGCTGGCGGGGGGCCGAGACGCTGTAGTCGAAGGTCTCGTGCCGGACCTCGGGGATGCTCTCCCCGACGCTGCGCTCGATGCGCCGGATCATGTCGCGGTCCGCCGACGTCACGAACGTGACGGCGTCGCCCTCGTGCCGGGCGCGGCCGGTGCGGCCGATGCGGTGCGTGTACGCCTCCTCGGTGTCGGGGACGTCGTAGTTGACGACGTGCGAGACGAGGCTGACGTCGATCCCGCGGGCGGCGATGTCGGTCGCCACGAGCACGTGGATGTCGCCGCGCCGGAAGCCGTCGAGCGCGTCCTGACGCTTGCGCTGCGAGAGGTTGCCCTGGATGTTCGCGGTGAAGAACCCGCGCCGGTCGAGCTGCTCGGCGAGCCGCTTGGCGCGGTGCTTCGTGCGGGTGAAGACGAGCACGCGGCGGGCGTCCCAATCGCGCAGGAGCCGGTCGAGCAGGTCGGTCTTGAGGTGCGCCTCGATCGGGTAGAGCACGTGCTCGACCGTCTCGACGGGCGCCGTGCCGGTCGTGACGCGCACCGTGACGGGGTCGCGCAGCGTCTCGTCGACCAGGTGCCGGACGTCGTTGGGCATGGTGGCCGAGAAGAGCAGCGACTGGCGCGAGCTCGGGAGCTGCGCGAGCAACTTGCGGATGTCGGGCAAGAAGCCCATGTCGAACATGTGGTCGGCCTCGTCGAGCACGAGGACCTCGAGGTGACGGAAGTCGCCGAAGCCCTGCTGCATCAGGTCGAGGAGTCGGCCCGGGCAGGCGACGATGACCTCGGTGCCCCGACGCAGCGCTTGGATCTGCGGGTTCATGCCGACGCCGCCGTAGATGGTGGCGGAGCGGATGCCGGTGGCCTGCCCGAGCTCCTGGAAGGACTCGTGGATTTGCTGGGCGAGTTCCCGGGTCGGCGCCACGACGAGCGCCCGCGTCTTGTTGCGGGGGCCGTCCATCAGCCGGTGCAGGATCGGCAGCGCGAACGCCGCGGTCTTGCCCGTGCCGGTCTGGGCGAGGCCGAGCACGTCGCGCCCCGCCATGACGGCCGGGATCGCTTGTTCTTGGATGGGGGTGGGTGCGGTGTAGCCGACCGCCTGCACACCTTTGATGACGCGCTGATGCAGCGCGAACTGGTCGAAGCTCATGGAGTTTCCCTCTTTCGGCGGATCGCCGACACCGAGGCGTACCCCCAGGCCCGTCCGCGCAAACCCGAGCAGCATACACGCTGCGGGCGCCGTCCATGTCGCGCAGCCCGACACGGCGCCGAGCGGGCGACGCTCGCGGCTAGTGCGGCAGCCGGTGCAGCGTGCGGGCGTAGAGCATCGTGCCGAGCAGCGCGCCGATGAGCACGACCACGTAGCCGGTCATGCCCGCGCCGATGAGCGCCGCGATCGGCCCCGGGCACGCCCCGGTGAGCGCCCAGCCGAGACCGAAGAGCGTGCCGCCGTAGAGCGCGCGTCGCCAACGCGGGTCCTTGGGCTCGACGACGACCTCCTCGCCGTCGATCGTGCGGACGCCGAAGCGGCGGATGAGCTGGAGCGACACGAACGCCACCACGATGGCCGACCCGATCACGCCGTACATGTGGAACGCGTCGAACCGGAACATCTCCTGGATGCGGTACCAGGAGACGACCTCCGACTTGGTGAGGACCAGCCCCAGGTAGGCGCCGATCAGCACGAAGCGCGCGCCGCCGCGGGCAGCGCCGCGGTCATCCGGTGCGGGCGTGGCGGTGCTCACGAGGCCCCACCCGTGAGCGCCGGCAGCAGCCACGGGAACAGCAGGTGCGTCGTCACGAGCCCGCCCACGAAGAAGCCGATCACGGCGACGAGGGACGGCCACTGCAGCGACGCCAGGCCCATGATCGCGTGCCCCGACGTGCACCCGGACGCCCAGCGCGTGCCGAAGCCGATCGCCGCGCCGCCGAGCAGCGCGACCAGGAGCCCAGGGCCGGCCAGCATCGCGCGCCACCCGAAGAGCGCCTCGGGCGCCAGGCCGGCGTCGTGCGAGACCCCGAGCGCGGCCAGCTCGGCCTGCGTGGAGGCCGCGATGCGCACCGCTTCGCCATCGTCGAGCAGCACGCCGCCGACGAAGCCCCCGAGCACGATGCCGCCGAACACGAGCAGGTTCCAGCCGCCGATGCGCCGCCAGTCGTACGCGAAGTAGTCGTCGCGCATCGGCAGCACGGCGCAGAGGTGACGGAGGTTCGACGACAGCCCGAACGAGCGGTTGGCGAGCAGCAGCAGGAGCGGTACCACCAGCCCGATGGCGGGGCCGGCGACGTACCAGGGCCATGGTCGCGAGAGGTACTCGAGGACGTCCATCCGCCCATGATGGCGCATGGTGTACCTTGATGGTCAACCATCGGCGACACAGCGGCGCTCGCGCCGGCGCCGATTGACGACGGGTCCCCGGCACGCGTATCGTAGAAGCACTTAGGAAAACGGTTTGCGAAAGGGTCGACGCGATGCGCGGGACCCTCTGGAGGATGTCGCGCGGTGACCATGCCGATCCAGACCGAGCAGCTCAGGGCCGCGAACCGCCTGGCCGTCTACCGGGTGCTGGCGAGAGGCGACGACCTCACCCGCGCCGAGGTCGCGCTCACCGCGCAGCTCTCCCTGCCGACGGTGACCAGCATCCTCGCCGAGCTCGCCGAGCTGGGCGTCGTGGCGGCCGCCGGGACCGAGAGCGGCACCGGCGGCCGCCCCGCGCAACGGGTCCGCTTCGTCGCCGACGCCCGCTGCGTGCTCGCGGTCGACCTCTCCGGCCGCCGAGCCCGCGCTTGCCGCGTCGACCTGCGCGGAGAC
>SKWV01000181.1 GCA_007128755.1 Trueperaceae bacterium | reverse complement strand
GACGCCGTGCCGCGGGTGATGAGCGACCTCGAGGACGCCCTGCGGGCGTACTACGACGACGCGACGATCGATCCGTTCCCGCCCGTCCTGCGCTTCCGCTCGTGGATCGGCGGCGACCGGGACGGCAACCCGCACGTGACGCCGGCCGTGATGGCGGAAGCCTACGCCCTCCAGGCCGACGTCGCCCTCGAGCGCCACCTCGCCGACGTCGACGCCCTGGTGCAGCGCCTGTCGCAGTGGGAGGGGCGTGTGACGCTCACGCGCCCGTTCCGCGACGACCTCGCGCGCGTCGAGGCCGAGCACGGCGAGGCGACCCGCTTCGGGCGCGAGCCCTTCCGGCGACGGCTCTTCCACGTGCACGCCGGGTTGCTCGCGGAGCGCGCCTCCGAGAGCGTGACGAGCGAGCCGGGGCGCGGCGTGGCCCCGGGCGGCTACGAGGGCGGCGCCGACGCCTACCTCGCCGACCTGGCACTGCTCGAGGACACCCTCCACCGTGCCCAGAGCGACCGAGCGGCGCGGGCGTTCGTGCGGCCCGTGCGCTACCGCGCGCAGGCGTTCCGCCTCCACCTCGCGCCGCTCGACGTGCGCGAGCACTCGGCCGTGCACGAGCGCGCCGTCGCCGACCTGTTCGAGCGCGCAGGCGTGCACGACCACTACGGCGCCCTCGACGAGGCGGGGCGGGTGGCGGCGCTCGCACGCGAGCTCGACGACCGGCGGCCGCTGCTGCGCCCCGACGCGCCGATGGGCGAGGAGGCGAGGCGGGCGCTCGACGTCCTGCGGGTGGTCCGGCGCGTCCGTCAGCGCTACGGCGACGACGCCTTCGGCAACTACGTGGTGTCGATGACCGAGGGCGTCTCCGACGTGCTCGAGGTGCTCGTGCTCGCGAAGCAGGCGGGCGTGCCCCAGGTGGACGTGACGCCGCTGTTCGAGACGGAGGCCGACCTGCGCGCCGCGCCGCGGATCCTGGCGGAGCTCTTCGAGGTCCCCGCGTACCGCCGTCACATCCGGCGCCGCGGCGTGCAGGAGGTCATGATCGGCTACTCCGACTCGAACAAGGACGCCGGCTTCCTGGCCGCGAACTGGGCCCTCTACGAGGCCCAGGAGGGGCTGGCGGCGGCCTGCCGCGAGGCCGGGATCGCCCTGCGGCTCTTCCACGGGCGCGGCACCTCCATCGGCCGCGGCGGCGGCCCGACCGGCAGCGCCATCCTGGCGCAGCCGCCGGGATCGCTCGGGGGACGGATGCGGCTCACCGAGCAAGGCGAGGCGCTGGCGGATCGCTACGCCGACACCGACCTCGCGCACCGGCACCTCGAGCAGGTCGTCCACGCGTTCCTGCTCGCCTCGGCGCGCGACACCAAGCCGGTGCCCGAGGTGCCGGAGGCCTACCGGTCGGCGCTGGAGCGCGCCGCGGAAGCCGCCCGCGCGCGCTACCGCGGCTTGCTCGAGGAGGAGGGGTTCCTCGACTTCTTCCACGCGGTGACGCCGATCGAGGAGATCAGTCGGCTCAACATCGGCTCGCGCCCGGCAAGGCGCCCCGGCGACCGCGCGCTCGGCAACCTGCGGGCGATCCCCTGGGTCTTCTCGTGGACGCAGTGCCGGGCCAACCTGCCGGGCTGGTACGGCCTCGGCAGCGGCCTGGAGACGATCGAGCCCGATCTCCTGCGCGAGATGGTGGGCGCATGGCCGTTCATGGCCACCGTCTTGGACTTCGCCCAGATGAGCCTCGCGAAGGCCGACCTGGGCATCTTCCGCGCCTACCTCGACCTGGTGCCGACGCCGTTGCGGGAGCGCTTCGCCACCCTCATCGAGGACGAGTACCGCCTGAGCGTCGCCACCGTCACCGCGGCGACGGGGAAGGCGCCGTTCGAGCACGACCCGACGCTGCAGCGCGCGATCGAGCTGCGCAACCCCTACATCGACCCGCTCTCGTTCCTGCAGGTGGAGCTGCTCGAGCGGCTTCGAGCCGTTCAGGAGGCCGATGGGGACGGCGTCGCCGAGGCCGCGGGCCGCACGTCGCTCGAGGAGACGGTCCTCGTGAGCCTCCTCGGCGTGTCGGCCGGGATGCGCAACACCGGATGAGCCCGCTCACGCGCGCGATCCCGGAGCCATCCATCTTGACTTCTCATTCGGCTCAGTCCCACTTTCCGTACGCTAGGACGCGGATGCGTCATACCCCAGGGAGCGTGGAATGGACCTACTGATCTCGGGCGGCATCGTCCTGCTGGCCATCGCCTTGCTATCGATCTACGCCGTGTACCTGTTCCTGGTCCGGTTCTTCAAGCTCTCGCGGGAGCGGCTCGACGCCGACCAGCTCATGACCCGCGTGAACGCCGCCGTGCGGGACCGCGACCTCGAGCTGGCGCTCGACGCCTGCGAGCAGCACGGCGGACCCGTCGCACGGGTGCTGCACGCCGCCCTGCTGCGCCTCCCGTACGGCCGGCAGGCCGTCGAGGCCGCCTTCCAGGAGGCCTCGCTCCAGGAGGAGCAGCGCCTCACGAAGGGCCTCCGGCCACTCTCCACCATCGCGCAGGTCGCGCCCCTCATGGGCCTGCTCGGCACGGTCACGGGGATGATCATCGCCTTCGGCGAGATCAGCGTCTCCGGGACCGGCAACCCCGCCGTGCTCGCTGGCGGGATCGGTCAGGCGCTCGTCACGACGGCCGCCGGCCTCGTGGTCGCGATCCCCACGCTCATCGGACAGAACTTCCTCGCCAGCCGCGTGGACACGATCCTCCTCGAGGTCGATCGGCGCCGGGAGGAGCTCATGGCCAACGTGGTCCAGACCGTGGCGGCGCGCAAGGATCGTGACGACGGCGCGAAGCCCGCCGCCGGCGAGCGCAGCAGCGTCGCGGTCGCCGCGCCGCAGGGCCCGATCCATGTCGGCGTGACCGGCGCCAACGCGAGCGCGCGCGAGCCGATGCCGCGCCCGGTGGGCGCGGCGGT
>SKWV01000042.1 GCA_007128755.1 Trueperaceae bacterium | reverse complement strand
CGCGCCACCGCGGGGAGTGCTGGCGCTCGCGTGACCGTCGTGCACGAGAGTCGCCCGACGACGCCGCTAGGATGGGTGTGGCGCCGCACCCCGAGCAGCACCCGACCGATGCGCCGCCGTCGTCCCGACGCGCGGGGCAGGGACGGCACGGAGAGGAGTGATCGATGAGCAACGACACCGGTGACGACAGGGCGGGGTTCATCGCCTATCCGTTCGGCTACCTCTTCGGCGTGGTCGAAGACACGTCCCACGGCGACGCCCTCGCGAGCGATCTGGAGCGTGCTGGTTTCTCGACCGAGACCCTCATGCGCTTCACGGGCGAAGAGGGTGCCACGCGCATCGACGCCTCCGGCAAGGGGCACGGGCTGTTCGCTCGGGCGGTTCGGACCTTGCAGTACTCGGACGACTCGCGGCTCCACGCGGAGATCTACGAGCGCGAGGCGATCGCCGGTCACGAGGTCATCGGGGTTCGCGCCCCGACGACCGAGGAGAAGGGGCGGGCTCGCGAACTGTATGCGCAGCATGGCGCGCGCGTCGTCGTCTACTACGGCCCGACGGGGCGGACGGAGTCGATGGCCGCTCCCGAGTGACGTGAGCCGCGATCCGCCTGCGATGCGCGTATCATCGCGGGCGTGGCCCCGCATCGCCTCGGCATCGACATCGGCGGCTCCTCGGCGAAGGTCTCGCTGCTCGACGCCGCGTCGCACGTGCTCTCGAACACCGTGCACGATCTTCCCGACGTGGCGGACGATCCGGTCGCCAACCGCGAAGCGCGCCTCGTCCTCGTCGACACGGCCATCCACCGCGTGCTCGACGAGCGTGGCGCGGACCTCACCGTCGCCATCGCCAGTCCCGGCATCGTCGACGCCGCGCACCGGCGCGTCGTGGCGCTCCCGGGGAAGCTGGCGGGGCTCGAAGGCATCGATTGGAGCGAGGCGCTCAGGCAGCGCGCGACGCGGCCGAGCGTCCTGCCACGCATCTCCGTGCTGAACGACGCCCATGCGGCGGTGCTCGGTGAGGCGCGCCTCGGCGCCGGGCGGGGCTCGCGTGACATGGCGATGCTCACGCTGGGAACGGGGGTCGGCGGTGGGGTGGTGCTGGGCGGCGAGCTGTTCGAGGGGCCCAACCGCCGCGCCGGTCATCTCGGGCACATCAGTCTCGACCCCTACGGAGCGGCGAGCGTCTTCCCCACACCGGGTTCGCTCGAGTGGCACGTCGGCGCCGCCTACGTGCACGCTCGCACGGAGGGACGCTACACGTCGATGGAGTCCCTGGTGGAGGCCGTACGGGCGGGTGAGGCCAGCGCGACCGCCGAGTGGCGACGCCTCGTGCGCGCGCTGGCGGTGGGGATCGCATCGGTCGTCCACGCGTTCGATCCCGATCGCGTGATCCTGGGCGGCGGGCTCGTGGCCGTGGGGGCGCTGCTGTTCGAGCCGCTCGCGCGCGAGCTCGACGAGGTCGAGTGGCGACCGAACGGGCTCACGGTGCCGGTGGTGCCGGCGGAGCTCGGACGGTTCTCCGGGAGCATCGGGGCGGCCGTGTTCGGCCGCGAGAGGAGCATGTCGTGAACTTCTGGCTCGCGAGCGCGAACCCACGTAAGGTCGAGGAGCACATGAAGCTCGGCATCTGGCGCGGCGTGATCACCAACCCGGCGGTGGTCGCCGCGGAGGGCCGCCCGCCGCGGGCGCTGTTCGCCGACCTGGTCGGCGTCGCCCCGAAGGCGTGGTACCAGCTCCGCGACGCCTCGCGCGACGCCATGCTGGCCGAGGCCGACGCGATGCTGTCGATCGACCCCAAGCGCATCGGCATCAAGGTGCCGGCCACGCGCGAAGGCTTCGGCGTCCTGCGCGTCCTGCGCGACCAGGGCCTCGAGCCCATGGCCACCGTCGTGCCGACGGCGGCGTGGCTCACCTTCGCGATCGCGGCGGGCGCGACGATGGTGGCGCCGTACGGCGGGATGGTGCAGCGCGCGGGGATCTCGTCGAAGCACGAGGAGGTCGCGCGCATGCAGGACGTGATCGACGCGCAGCACGCCGGCGTCGTGCTCTGTACCGGCATCTACGACGTGACGGAGATCCCCACCTACGCGCGCATGGGGGTCGGCGCTTGCTTCGTGTGGGAGCGAGACGTCGAGCGCTACTTCGACCAGCCCCTCGTCGCCGAGGCGTGCGAGGCGTTCGGCGGCGACTGGGAGACGATCGCCGCGGCGATCGCCGAACACGGTGAGCACCCTGCGCGCGAGGCGGGGTGGAGCCGGTGATGCATCGGCAGCCGGAGACGCGTGAGCTCGGCGCGACGGGGCTCGCCGTCTCGGCGATCGGACTGGGCCTGGCGGCGCTCGGCCGCCCCGGCTACATCAACATCGGTCATGGCGACGACCTCGGCGACGATCGAAGCGTGGCCGCCATGGAGGCGCGGGCGCATGCGGTGCTCGACGAGGCGTGGCGTGGCGGCGTGCGGTACTTCGACGCCGCCAGGTCGTACGGCCGCGCCGAGGCGTTCCTGGCCGGCTGGCTCGCCGCGCGGGGCGTCGCCCCGGGCGAGGCCGTGGTGGGCTCCAAGTGGGGCTACACCTATACCGCCCAGTGGCAGGTCGAGGCCGAGGCGCACGAGGTCAAGGAGCACTCGCTCCCGGCGTTCCGGAGGCAGTGGCGTGAGAGCCGCGACACGCTCGGCGACCGCCTCGACCTGTACCAGGTGCACTCCGTGACGCTCGAGAGCCCCGCCCTGTCGGATGACCGGCTGCTCGCCGCGCTGGCGGCCTCGAAGCAGGACGGCGTGCGCGTGGGCTTGTCGACGAGCGGACCCGGCCAGGCCGACGTGATCCTGCGGGCGCTCGAGGCGCGCGTTGACGGCGTCCGGCTGTTCGACAGCGTGCAGGCGACGTGGAACCTGCTGGAGCGCTCGGCGGCTCCCGCGTTGGAGGCGGCGCACGCCTCCGGCGT
>SKWV01000314.1 GCA_007128755.1 Trueperaceae bacterium | reverse complement strand
GGCGCTGGTGGCGTTCCCGGAGCTCGTGGGCCTCCCGCTCTTGCTCACGGCCGCCGGCGACGAGCGTGCGCTGCACGCGCCCAGCGTCGACGCGGCGCTGCTCGGGCTCGCCCGCCGCCACGTCGGTCGCTGGCACGCCAGCGCGTGGCGACACAGGCGCTTCGGCCTGGGCGCCATCTACACCAGCTACGGCGTCGACGCGTTCGTCGCCTACCGCGACGCGTTCGTCGCCGCGGCGCGCGACACGAACGCGGTCATCGTGGCGGGCAGCGCCTTCTTGCCGGTCGTCGACGAGGAGCCGAGCCTCGGGCTCCACATCGTCGACGGCCGGACGCGCAACGTCGCGCTGGTGGTCGACGCGGGCGGCGTCCTCGGCTGGGCCGCGAAGGTGCACCTCACGCGTGGTCGCGAGGCGCGCGCGGCCCTGAGCCGCGGCCGCCTAGCGGACCTGCACCCGTTCGAGACGCCCTTCGGCCGCGTCGGCGTGGCCGTGTGTCTCGACGCGTTCTTCGAGGGCGTGGTCGGGACGCTCGACGGCCGCGGCGCCCGGGTGCTGGTGCAACCCTCCGCGAACGACGCGCCCTGGGACCGACCCTGGCCTCCCGATCCGACGCGTCGCGAGGGGGAGGTGTGGCTCGCGCGGGGCATGCGCGAGCGCCTGCAGGGGCGGACGCACCTGCGCTACGGCGTCAACCCGATGATGGTCGGCGACCTCCTGGGCATGCGGCCGCGCGGACGCTCCACCATCGTCGCCAACGTCGCCGCGACGGGTCTGGGCGCCGACGCCGATCCGCCGGGCGTGCTGGCGATCGCGCCCGACGCCGAGCACGAGGCGATCGTGCGCGTTCGGGTGCCGCTGCCGGACTGAACCGGCGCCGGAACGTGCGGTAGCATGGCCGGCGTGACCGGCACGCTCGGCCTCTTCTCGCTCGTCGACCTGTTCCAACTGCTCGCCTCGGCCACGCGCACTGGACGCTTGGGCATCCAGCACCCCCTCGGGGTGGCGCGCGTCTACTTCGAGCGCGGGCTGGTCGTGCATGCCGAGTTCGCGCAGGCCGAGGGCGAGGTGGCCATCTACGCCCTGTTCGCCGACGAGCGCGGCACGTTCGAGTTCGTGAACGGGCTGCCCGCGCCGCGCCACAGCATCGCGGGAGCGACCGAGAGCCTCGTGCTCGACGCGCTCCGTCGCCTCGACGAGGAGCGGCGCGACGACTCGCCCATCGCGTCCGAGATCTCGCGCGAGGCCGTCCCCTTCGCCCCGGAGGACGCCCGCACCGGGCTGCCGCTGGGCGAGGTCGAGCGACGGGTCGCGGCGGCCGTGAACGGCCAGTGGTCGGTGGGACGGCTCGCCACGGAGTTGCGCCTGCCGCTGCACGACGTGCAGCGCATCGTCGGGCGGCTCATGAGCGTCGGCGCGCTCAGCCTGCGCGCCAAGCGGCCGCGCACCGCCCAGCTCGTCGTCCGGCTCGCCGAGGGGCGCGTCGCCGCCGGAACCGTCGGGGTCGACGAGGGCATCCTGGCGAACTGGACGGACGTGACCGGCACCGCCATCGACGTCGTCGCGATCCGGCGCGAAGACGGCACCGCCTTCGCCATGCCCGTCGCGGGCGTCAGCGGCGGCGGCCCCTACCTCCACGTGGGGCGCGATACCCTGCTCCGCATCGACCTGAGCGCCGACGACACGGTGCTCGTGAGGCCGCACCAAGGATGAACCGCCCAGAGCCGAGCGCCAGCCACGCGCATGACATGGACCCCGCCGATCTCGCGGCGCCGCTCGTCACGGCGCCCGAGCCGGGCACGCTCCTGATCGACTGGCGTCGCGCGCCCTTCCCGATCGACTGGGACCGCGCGTTCGGTCGCGGCGGACCGCTGCACCTGGAGGTGGGCTTCGGCGACGGCCGCTTCACGGCGCGGCGCGCGCACGCCGAGGGCGAAGGCCGCTTCGTCGGGCTCGAGGTCTCGAACGTCAGCGTGCAGCGCGCGCTGACGCGCCTGCGGCGCGAGGGGATCGGCAACGTCCGGCTCATGAAGCTCGGCGCCGAGTTCGCCGTCCGTCACCTGATCCCCCACGCCGCGCTGGCGAGCGTCACCGTCAACTTCCCGGACCCATGGCCCAAGGAGCGGCATCGCGATCACCGACTCCTGCGGCCGGCGTTCTTCGCGACGCTCGCCGCGCGCTTGGTGCCGGGCGGCGAGGTCCGCCTCGCCACCGATCACGTCGAGTACCTCGAGTTCGCGCGCACCTCGGCCGTGGCCGACGGCCGCTACGCCCTCGTCGACGCCGAGCCGCCACCCGCCGTGTTCGAGACGAAGTACGCCACCAAGTGGAAGGGCCAGGGCAAGCCGCTCTTCTACCAGGTCTTCCGTTTGGAGCGCCCCGCCCACGACCCGCTACCCCCATTGGAGCGACCCACCATCATGCCCCATGCCTTCCTGACCGGCACCCTCCCGACCACCCCGGCGCCGCGGCTCGAGAAGCTGGTCGTGCCCTACGCCGACGGTCACGTCATCGTGCACGAGGCCCTGCGCGCGGTCGACGACGCCGAGCGCTGGGTCTTCCGCGTCACGGTCGACGAGAGCGACCTCGTCCAGCAGGTGCTGGTCGTCGCACAGCGCCGCGAGGGCGGCGAGCTGATCGTGCGGCTCGAACGCTTCGGCGATCCGCTCGTGACGCCGACCGCGCGGGGCGCCGTGCACGCCGTCACGACCTGGCTCAGCGAGGTCGCGGGTCTGCGCGTGAGCGCCCGGAACTACTGAGGTGCACGGCGTCGACGCCCTGCCCGGCACGGGCGTGCTGCGCGGGACGCTCGCCGTGCCGCACGGCGTCACGCTGCGCGAGGGCGGGGTGAGCCGCGCGCCGTTCGACAGCCTGAACCTCGGCGCCTCCGTCGGCGACGACCCCGTCGCCGTCAGCGAGAATCGCCGGCGGGTCGCGCGGCACTTCGGCGTGGATGGTG
>SKWV01000103.1 GCA_007128755.1 Trueperaceae bacterium | reverse complement strand
CGAGAACTACGGGTGGCGCATCATGGAG
Organism: Trueperaceae bacterium; assembly: GCA_007128755.1. Taxonomy (GTDB): domain Bacteria; phylum Deinococcota; class Deinococci; order Deinococcales; family Trueperaceae; genus SKWV01. The sequence goes on along the minus strand of SKWV01000103.1, from coordinate 2,933 downwards.
GGCGACCGCTGCTTCGACCCGCCGCGCGATTGCGACACCAGCGGCCTCACCATGCCCGTCGTCACCTACACGCACGCCAGCGGATGGGGACGCTCCGTGACGGGCGGCTACGTCTACCGGGGCGAGGACGTTCCGGCCCTGCACGGCGCGTACGTGTTCGGCGACTTCGTGAGCGGGCGCGTGTTCGTGGCCGAGCGCAGCGACTCCGGCTGGGAGGCGCGGCCGCTGCTCGACACCGGCTTCAACGTGGCGACCTTCGGCGTCGACGAGGACGCCGCGCTCTACCTCGCCGACTACGGCGGTGGCCGGTTGTTCCGGGTCGTCCCATGACGGGGCCCGGCAGCGCCGCGCGATAGACTCCTCGCGTGAGGAACGCGCCGTGAGGAACGCATCGTGAGGAACGCGCCGTGAGGTTCGAGTACGCCGTCCGCGATCTCGGTCGCCTGTCGTACCGGGAGGCCTGGGACGTGCAGCTCGCCACCCACGCCGCCGTGGCCGAGGGCCGCGAGCCGCCCACGCTGCTCCTGGTCGAGCACCCACCGGTCATCACCTTCGGCAAGAAGGGCGGCCGCGAGCACCTGCTCGAGAGCGAGGACGCCCTGCGCGCCCGGGGGTTCGAGCTCTTCGACATCGAGCGCGGCGGCGACGTCACGTACCACGGCCCCGGCCAGCTCGTCGGCTACCCGATCTTCCCGGTGGGCCGCCGCGTCCGCGAGTTCCTGCGCGCGCTCGAGGCCGTGATGGTGCGGACGTTCGCGGCGTTCGGCGTCGACACGTACGGCACGCCCGGCTACGCCGGGGTGTGGTGCGGCGACGACAAGCTCGTGGCGATCGGCGTCGCGATCAAGCGCGGCGTCGCCTTCCACGGCTTCGCCATGAACGTGCACACCGACCTCGCCCACTTCGACACGATCGTGCCCTGCGGGCTGCACGACAAGGGCGTCACGACCTTGAGCGAGCGCCTGGCGCGTCACGTCACCCTCTTCGAGGTGATGGGCCCGCTCCTCCACGCCTTCCGCGAGGAGTTCGATCCCGCCTACGGCTCGGCGTCGACGGCGCCGCCCGCCATGCCGAAAGGAACCGCGTCATGAGCGATGCAAGCAACGTGAAGGTCGTCAAGAACGGCGTCGCCATCCCAAGGGCGGAGCGCGGCGGCGCGAGCGCCCCGCGCCAGCCGAAGCCCGACTGGCTCCGCGTCAAGCTCCCGACGGGCAACGCGTACCAGCAGGTCAAGGAGAACGTCCGTGAGAACAAGCTCTCGACGGTCTGCGAGGAGGCGATGTGCCCGAACATCGCCGAGTGCTGGACGGCGGGGACCGCGACCATCATGCTCATGGGATCGGTCTGCACCCGCGCCTGCCGCTTCTGCGCCGTCGACACCGGCAACCCGCGCGGCCGCCTCGACCCCGACGAGCCCCGGCTCGCCGCCGAGTCGGTGCGGCTCATGGGTCTCTCCTACATCGTCCTCACGTCGGTCGATCGCGACGACCTGAGCGACGGCGGCGCCAGCCACTACGCGCGCTGCGTGCGCGAGATCAAGCGCGTGAACCCGGGCACCGCCGTCGAGGCGCTCACGCCCGACTTCCAGGGCAACGTCGATCACGTGCAGCTGGTGCTCGACTCCGGCATCGAGGTCTACGCCCAGAACGTCGAGACCGTCAGGCGCCTCACCCACCCCGTGCGCGATCCACGGGCCTCGTACGAGCAGACACTGTCGGTGCTCGCCTACGCCAAGCGCGCGCGGCCCGACGTGCTCACCAAAACCAGCCTGATGCTCGGGCTGGGCGAGCGCGACGACGAGATCATGGAGGCGCTGCACGACCTCCGCGCCATCGGCGTCGACATCGTCACCTTCGGCCAGTACCTCCGCCCGACGTCGGCCCACCTCCCGGTCGAGCGCTGGGTGACGCCCGCCGAGTTCGACGACTACCGCGTGCGGGGGCTCGAGCTCGGCTTCCTCGAGATCGTCTCCGGCCCGCTGGTGCGCTCGAGCTACCGCGCCGAGCGGGCGCTCGAGAAGAACAACGTCGGCTTGGGGAGCTAGGGCCGGGACGCCGGCGCGTCGGAGGGAGCCGCCGCGGGCGGCTCGCCGGGCGCGCGATCGACGCTCACGAGGCAGACGCGCTCCAGGAAGAGCCGATGGAGGCGATCGTCGCCGGAGAGCTCCGGATGGAAGACGGTCGCCAGCACGCGGTCGCTGCGGACCGCCACCGGGTCCCCCTCGAAGCGCGCGATCGTCTCCACGTCGGGGCCCACGCGCACGATGCGCGGGGCCCGGATGAAGACGCCGTGGAAGGATGCGTCCAAGCCCTCGACCGCGAGGTCGGCCTCGAACGAGGCGACCTGGCGCCCGTAGGCGTTGCGCGCCACGCCGAGATCGAGCAGGCCGAGCCGCGGTTGGTCGGGGTGCCCGTCGATGTCGCGCGCCACCGAGATGGCCCCGGCGCAGGTGCCCCAGACCGCGCCGCCGGCCGCGTGGAAGGCGGGGATCGCCTCGTCGAAGCCGTAGGCACGCATCAGCTTCGCCATCGTGGTGGACTCGCCGCCGGGGATCACGAGCCCGCAGATCCCCTGGAGGTGCGCCGGCTTGCGCACCTCGACGACCCGCGCCCCGAGGCGCTCGAAGGCGCGGCGGTGCTCGCGGAAGGCGCCCTGCAGGGCCAGCACACCGACGGTGGGGACGGCGTCGTCGTTCGTGGGGCGGTCGGCCGGGGGGGCGGTGTTCACGCTCTGGATGGTTGCACGGCGCGCACCCCTCGGAGCAGCGCCCGGGCGACCACCTCCTGGACGGCGACACAGAGCACGCCCAGCTCGACGATCGGCCCGGCGCCGGTGCTGGAGACGAACGCGCTGTCGCCGTCGTGGACCGTGTGCGACGGCCGCGTCACGCGCGCGATGCCGATGTGCGCCGCGAGCGAGAGGGCGTGTGCCTG
>SKWV01000274.1 GCA_007128755.1 Trueperaceae bacterium | reverse complement strand
TTCCTCATCGGCGTCCTGACCCTGCTGTACCGCGTCGCGCCGTGGCAGCTGGTGCTCGTCGGCTACGGCGCCGGGCTGCTCCAGGACGTCATCGGCCACGGTGCGCTGGGCGTGCACGCGTTCGGCCTCGCCGGGGCGGCGCTCGTCGCCACCACCGTGCGGGCTCAGCTCTCCCAGAGCGGCTTCTTGGAGCGCTCCCTGGCCGTGGTCGCCGCCGTCGGCGGCAAGTGGCTCGTGCTCACGGTGCTGCTCGTCTGGCTCGCGGGCGGCACCTCCACGCTCGGCTCGGTGGCCCCGGTGGCGGCGATCGACGTCGCCTTCACCGTGGTCGCCTCCACCTTCCTGCTGCCGTGGGGCTACGCCCTCCTCGCCAAGACCGCCATGCTCAAGCGGCACGAGCTCCTGTGAGGCGCTTCCGCGGGCTCCTCGGGGCGGCCGGCGGCCGCCGCGCGACCGACCCCAAGCGCCGGGACGACCGTCGCCGGCCGTTCGTCGGGAAGGGCGCGCCCATGGAGGTCGTGCCCGGGATGCGCAAGCCCGAGGACGACCCGGTCGAGACCATCCTGCCCCGGGTGCGCGTGGTGCTGGCGCTGCTGCTGTCGATCATGGTGATCTTCACGGGACGCTTGATGTACCTGCAGATCGCGCAGGCCGAGGAGCTCACGGAGCGGAGCGAGCAGAACGTGATGCAGCAGCGGCGGATCTCGCCCCTGCGCGGCCGCATCCTGGCGCGCGACGGCACCGTCCTGGCCGACAACCGCGTCGCCTACGACCTCATGTACTGGGGCGGCGAGATCGAGGGCTGGGATCGGCTCCAGGCCTTCCTGGAGCTCGACCACGAGCCGCGGCCGCCCGACATGACGCGGCCCGAGGAGCGCCTGAACGGCGCCGTCCTCGCCTGGAACATCCCCGACGTCATGGTGCCGGCGGTCGAGGAGCGCATCGCCGGCCAGGCCGGCCTCTACCTGCGAGAGCGCATCGAACGCACCTACCCGACCAACCTCGCCGCGCAGGTGATCGGCTACACCTCGCAGGCCGACTCGGTGCGCAACCCCGGCTACGGCGTCGACGATCTCGCCGGCGTCATGGGCATCGAGGCGACCTGGGAGAGCGCGCTCTACGGCGCGTCGGGCATGCGGCTCGTGCACGTCGACCACCGCGGCGCGCCGCTCCGGTCGCAGGTGCTCGAGAGCGCCACGCCCGGCCTCGACGTGGTCCTGACGCTCGACCCCACGCTGCAGCGCCTCGCCGAGGACGTGCTCGCGAACGCCCTGGAGTACGTGAACACCGACCGCCGACGCGTGGGGCTCCCGACGGAGGTGGTCGTGCACGGGGCGTTGGTGGCCTTCGACCCGCGCTCGGGCGAGGTGCTCGCGATGGCCTCGTCACCCACCTTCGACCAGAACGTGTTCGCCAAGCGGCCGATCGATCCGGACGCCGTCGGCGCCTACCTCACCGACGCCACCCACAAGCCGCTCCAGAACCGCGCGGTCGAGGCGTACGCACCCGCGTCCACCTTCAAGATGGTGACCTCGGCGGCGCTGCTCGACGGCGGCTGGATCGCGCCCGGGTCGCGCTTCCCGTGCACCGCCAGGTACCGGCTCGGCGGCATCACGTTCCACAACTGGGCGACGTTCGACAAGGGCATGTACGACGTGCGCCACGCCATCGCCGACTCGTGCAACACGTTCTACTGGCACGCGGTGGGGTCGACGCCCAACGCGACGCGCGGCTGGGGCCCGTTCATGGAGCAGGAGGTGGCGCTCGCGCGCGCCTTCGGGTTCGGCGCGCCCGTCGGGGTCGGTCTGCAGGAGGAGCGCTCCGGGCGCATCCCGGACGAGGCCTGGGTGCGCGCGCAACCCCAGTACGAGCACGGCTGGTTGCCGGGCTTCACCATGAACACCGTCATCGGACAGGGCGACGTGCTCGCGACGCCCACGCAGGTCGCGCAGCTCATCGGCACGCTGGCGCTCGAGGGGCGCCAGGTGGCGCCGCACTTGGTCAGGGCGGTCGGCGGCGTGCCGACCTACACCGAGGTGAAGACGGTCGAAGGGCGCCACTGGCGCACGCTCAAGGAGGGCATGCGGATGATGTTCACCGACTACCCGTCACGATCCGTGCTCGGCCCCGGGGCGTTCCCGGTCGAGGTGGCGGGCAAGACGGGCACCGCCCAGACCCCGCGCGGGGCCGACTACACCCACGCCTGGTTCATGGGCTACGGGCCGATCGCCGATCCCGAGATCGCCATCGTCGTCTTCGTGGAGTACGGCGGCTCGAGCTCGCGCGTGTCGGTCCCGATCGCCCGCGACTTCTTCGCCGGCTACTTCACGCCGCCGACCCTCGAGGCGCAGCGATGAAGGCGCGCGGCACCCGCGGTGGCATCCTGCTCTCGCTCACCGCCGCCGACACGCTCGACACGCTGGCAGCGACCCTCGAGCCGCAGCGCGCGCTGCTCGCCGGCAAGGTGATCGTCGAGGTCACCGACAAGATCCCCTTCGAGGTCCTCGCTCGGGTCGTCGACGCCGTGCGCGAGGCCGGAGGCGAGATCGCCGACGTGCGTCCGCCGTCGTCGGTGATGGCGGCGCGCGGCGAGACCGTCATCCTCGCCCGCACCATCCGCGGCGGCGGCCGCATCGACTCGTCGGGCTCGATCGTGGTGCTGGGCGACGTCAACGCGGGCGCCGAACTGGTCGCGAACGACGACGTGATCGTCACCGGCGTGCTGCGCGGCATGGCCCACGCGGGAGCGTCGGGCAACGAGAAGGCGCTCATCTACGCCGAACGCATCCTCGCGCCGCAGCTGCGCATCGCCGGGGAGCTCGCGCAGTCCGGCGCCTCCATGAGCGAGACGGACCACGAACGCAACGGGCCCGAGGTGGCGCAGCTCAGGGGCGGTCAGATCGTCGTGCGGCCCTGGGGTTCCTGAGCCGTCGCGGCGAGCGCGCGCGCTCGCGCCAGCGACCAGGCGCCC
>SKWV01000299.1 GCA_007128755.1 Trueperaceae bacterium | reverse complement strand
TGCTGTGCGAGCCGTGCCTGCAGGAGGCGTTCGGGCACGTCGGCCACCCGCACGCCGTGACATTCTGACGATGCGAGGCCCCCCGTGACCGACCTGCTCGACCTGCTCGACCTGCTGCGGTTCCCCTTCATGCAGCGCGCCATCGCCGCCGGTGTGCTCATCGCGCTGATGTGCGCGCTGCTCGGCGTGTTCGTCGTGCAGCGACGGCTGTCGTTCCTCGGTGACGGCCTCGCCCACGCCGCCTTCGGCGGCATGGGCCTGGGCGCGTTCGTCATCGTCGGGAGCGGGCTCATCGACGGCGGCGCCGGGCTCTTCCGCAACCCCCTGCTGGTCGCCGTGCCGTTCTCGCTGCTCACGGGGCTCGCCATCGCGTGGACGCGCGACCGCACGCAGCTCTCGAGCGACACCGCCATCGGCGTCTTCTTCGCGGTGTCGGTGGCGCTCGGCGTCCTCTTCTTCTCCGCCATCCCGCCCGACGTCAACATCGGCTTCAACGTCATGGACATCCTCTTCGGCAGCATCCTGGCGGTGCGCGGCGTCGAGCTCACCGTCATCGCGATCGTCGCCCTGATCGCCGTGCTCACGCTCGGCTGGAGCTGGAGCGCGCTGGCGTACGCCACCTTCGACGACGAGCTGGCGCGCACCGACGGCATCGCCACGCGCACACTGGAGTACGCCCTGTTCGCGCTGGCGGCGGTCGTGATCGCCGTCTCGGCGGTGGTGGTCGGCGTCATCCTGATGGCCGCCTACCTGGTGATCCCGGCCGCGGCCGCGCGGCTGTGGGCACGCTCGTTGATCTCGATGACCGCCTTCGCGGTGATCATCGGGGTGTCGACCACGCTCGCCGGCGTGGCGGCGAGCTACCTCTTCGACGTGCCGACCGGTGCGGCGATCATCCTCACGCAGGCGCTCGTGTTCCTGCTGGCGGCGATCCGTCCGCGTCGCTGATGAGGCGGCCAGGACGGCGTTCGGTCGGTCGCGCGGTGCGTGCTATCGTCGCGGTGTGAGGATCACGCGAGACCTCCCGATCGACGGGAATCAACGCAAGCGCGGCATCTACCTGGTGCTGCTGATCCTCGGCGGCGTCGGCGCCGCCGTCTCGCTCGCGCAGAACCTGCTCAGCCCCTACGGCGCGACCGGCCTGTCGGTGGCGACGATCGCCACCATCGTCGGCTGCGCGGTCCTCGCCGGGCTGACCTTCTGGCGCCGGATCGTCCTCGAGCAGCTCGAACGCGTCCTGCTCGCCAGCGCGACGGCGGCGGTGTGCGCCACGATCGGCTACGGCCTCTACCTCGCGCCGGTCGGCGGGCCGCACGCGATCAACGTCGCCGCCACGATGCTCTGGATCCCGCTGCTGTTCGTCTTCTGCGCCATCGCGTTCGACGGCCTCACCTCGCTGCGCTACTCGCTCGCGATCTACGTGCTGGTGGTCGCGCTGACGCTGCCGCACGCGGTGGCGACCATGCCCGGCACCGGGGTGATGGACGGGCTCTTCTTCACGCTGCAGGCGTACCTGGCGTACGCCGTCATCATCATCGCCCTGTACTTCTTCTCCGACATCCAGCAGCGCGCGTACACGATGGAGGAGACGGCGCGCACCATGCGGCGGCTCGCCAACACCGACGCCCTGACCGCCCTCGCCAACCGGCGGCAGTGCGAGGAGCAGCTCACGTACGAGCTCCGCCGCGCCGAGCGGTACGGCCGCGTCTTCAGCGTGCTGATGATCGACATCGACCACTTCAAGGAGCTCAACGACCGCTTCGGGCACCTAGCCGGTGACGATGTGCTCGTCGACATGGCCCGGCGCATCGAGCGCATGGTGCGCGCCTCGGACCTCATCGCCCGTTGGGGCGGGGAGGAGTTCCTGCTCCTGGCGCCGGAGACGAACCTCGAGGACGCGCGGCGCCTCGCCGAGATGACACGCCACCACATCGACACCACCACCCTCGCCGACCGGCACCGCGTCACCATCAGCGTCGGCGTCGCGAGTTACCGCGGCGGCGACACGGTGCAGTCGGTCGTCGCGCGGGCCGACGCCGCGCTCTACCTCGCCAAGCGCGGCGGGCGCAACCAGGTCAAGGTCGAGATCGTGCCCGCGCCCTCCGTCTGACGCCTGCGCTGCGCGCTAGAACCCGTGCCGCTCGGCCACCTCGGCCATGCGCTGCGTGATCTCGTCGGGCATGGTGATCTTGTCGGGCCACGGCCTCGTGAAGCCCTCGGCGGGCCCCTTGGGGGTCGCGTCGAAGACCCAGGCGCCGCCGCCGGGCGCCTGGCTCGTGACCACCTGCACGTCGCGCTCCGGGTCGATGTTGTTGAGCATCGTCCACATCACGTCCTCGAAGTCGCGCACGTCGGTCTCGTGATCGACCACCGCGATCAGGCGGACGCCCTCGGCGGCGCTCTGGCGCGCGGCCCACTCGCCTAAGTGCCGCCCCTGATCGGGGCGCGACTTGCGCGTCGCGATGAACCAGAAGCCGCCCGCCACCTGATGCTGATCCAGGATCTCGGCGTGGTGCGGCAGGTCGTCGACGCCGACCTCGGCGTTCGGCTCCCACGCCGGCGCCTCGCCGGGGCCGGCGTGCGTGCCCTGCGCACTGCCGCTCGTCTCGGGCGCGCCGACGCCGCGCGCGGCGCCGCCCTCCTCGAGGTGCTTGGTGGTGCCGTCGATGATGAGCTTGCTGCCGTAGCTCCAGGCGCGGCTGGCGTGATCGAGCACGTCGATCGGCCCCTTGGCGTACTGCTCGTCGCGGCCCGGCAGCGCGTTGCGCAGCACCGCCCGCCAGAACTCCAGGTGGTCCTGGGGCCGCACGTCCTCGTCGGTGACCAGCAGGACCTTGGCGAACATCATCTGCCCCAGCCCGAGGAGGCCGTTGGCGACCTTGTACGCCTGGCCGGGGTACGACTTCTGGATGCGCACGTTCACCAGGTTGTGGGCGATGCCCGCCGGAGGCATGTGGTAGTCGACGATCTCCGGCAGGATCAGCTGGGCGGGGACGAGGAAGATGCGCTCGCTCGCCTCGATCAGGTAGGCGTCCTCCATCGGCGGCCGCCCGACGATGGTGGCGGGGTAGACGGCGTCCTTGCGCATCGTCACGGTCGTCACCACGAACGACGGGTACATGTCCTGCAGCGTGTAGAAGCCGGTGTGGTCGCCGAACGGCCCCTCGTTCACCCACGGCGCCTCGGGATCGACGTAGCCCTCGAGCACGATCTCGGCGTGCGCCGGCACGTCGAGGTCGACCGTGAGCCCCTTCACCAGCTCGATGCGCTGACCGCGCAGGAAGCCGGTGAGGGAGAACTCGTTCACGCCCGGGATGGGGGGGATGGGCGCGGTCGCCGCGTAGATGAGGGCGGGGTCGCCGCCGAGCGCCACCGCGACCTCGAGCCGCTCGCCGCGGCGCCGCGCCGCCTCGAGATGCCGGGCGCCGGTCTTGTGGCGCTGCCAGTGCATCGCCGTGACGTTGCGCTCCATCACCTGCATGCGGTACATGCCGATGTTGACGTCGCCCGAGTCGGGGTCCTTGCTGATCACCAGCGGCAGCGTCACGAACGGCCCGCCGTCCTGCGGCCAGCAGCGCAGCACCGGGAGCTTCGCGAGGTCGACCTCGTCGCCGCGCCACACGACCTCGTGCACCGGCGCGCGCGTCACCCGGCGCGGCGGCAGCGACGCCAACTCGCGCAGCTTGGGCAGGTTCGAGGCCATGCCCAGCAGGCCGCCGCCGAGCTTCACGTCCATGAGGCCCCGCAGCCGCGCGGTGATGTCGTCCAAGTCCTCGACGCCGAGCGCCCACGCCATGCGCTGCCGGGTGCCGAAGAGGTTGATGGCGACGGGCAGCGCCGAGCCCTCGACGTCCTCGAAGAGGAGCGCGGGCCCGCCCGACTTGACCGCGCGGTCGGCGAGGGCGGTGATCTCGAGGTCGCGGGAGACGCGCTCGCGCACGCGCACGAGCTGACCACGTCCCTCGAGCAGCGTCAGGAAGTCGCGGAGGTCACGGAGGCGCATGGGAACATGCTACCGAGCCGGTGGCGTCAAGCGGGTCGCGTCGAGCCGAAGACGCGCGTGGCGTCGTCCGGCGGCGTCGCGTGCGCGCTCACGTCGAGCACCCCCGCGAGGCGCGCCTTGAGCGCCTCCAACCCCTTGCCCGAAAGGGCCGACACGCTCAGCGCGTCGTCGTAGCGCTCGGACAGCCCGGCCACCACGTCGCCGTCGGCGGCGTCGGCCTTGTTGAGCACCACCATCCGCGGCCGCTCGATTTCGAGGTCGTCGAGGATGCGGTCGACGGCGCGCACGCGCTCCGGCGCGCCCGGCGTGGCGGCGTCGACCACGTGCAGCAGCAGGTCGGCGTCGTGGAGCTCCTCGAGCGTGGCGCGGAAGGCGTTCACCAGCTCGTCCGGCAGGTCGCGGATGAAGCCGACCGTGTCGGTGAAGAGCACCGGGGCCCCCCACTCGCCCATGCCCTGCAGCCAGCCCTCGCGCGTGGTCGGGCGCAGCGTCGCGAAGAGCGCGTCGCGCGCCACCGCGTCGGACTTCGCCAGCGCGTTGAAGAGCGTGGACTTGCCGGCGTTGGTGTAGCCCACCAGCGCCACCACGGGGGTGCGCGAGGCCGTGCGCGACTTGCGCGTCTCGGTCCGGCGGCGGCTGATCTGGTCGACCTGCGCCTCGAGCGCGGCCAAGCGCTCGCGGATGCGGCGCCGGTCGACCTCGAGCTTCGTCTCGCCGGGTCCGCGCGTGCCGATGCCGCCGCCGAGCCGCGACATGGCCACGCCGCGGCCCGCGAGCCGCGGCAGCTGGTACTGCAGCTGCGCCAGCTCGACCTGGACCTGCGCCTCGCGGCCGCGCGCGTTCTGCGCGAAGATGTCGAGGATCACCTGGGTGCGGTCGAGCACCCTGAGCTTCGTCGCCTTCTCGATCTCGCGCGCCTGCGCCGGCGTCAGCTCGCGGTCGAACACGAGCAGGTCGGCGTTCTCGTGGAAGGCCGCCGAGACGAGCTCCTCGAGCTTGCCGCTCCCCACCAGCGTGCGCGGGTTCGCCGACGCGCGGTTCTGCAGGCTGCGCACGGCGACGGTGGCGCCGGCGCTGCGCACGAGCTCCGCGAGCTCGTCGAGCCGCGACTCCGCCTCGAGCGAACCCTCGCCCGTGTCGATCCCCACCAGCACCGCGCGCTCCTCGGAGCCGCGCACCACGTCGCGAGAGCGCAGGGCCCGCGCGAGCTCCTCCTCGAGCGCGCCGACGCGTTCGAGCACGTCCTCGTTCTCGAGCGAGGCGACGTCGGTCGGGGGGTCGATCAGCCAGTCCTCCTCGACGGAGGAGGGCGGTGAGACGGTGGCGAACTGCGCCGGTCCGAGGCGCACCACGTGACCGTTCTCGCGGATCGCGTCGACGACCACCATGGCGTCGAGACGGTGGAGGAACAGCTGCGTGAGGTCGCTCTTCGAGAGCCCGCCCGGTTTGAGGTGCACGTGCACCAGGCGCAGTCCGAGCAGGCGTGCCTCGGCCTCGCCGAACGCCGGCGGCAGCGGGCAGCCGTCCGCGTCGGAGGCGCTCACCGTCACCACGCGCCCGCGGCGGTCGAGCAGCACCGACACGGGCCGGCCGATCTCGACGGCCAGCTCCGCCATCGCGCGGGCGAGCTCACGCGTGAACGGTTGGCGCGGCGGCACACGCCGACGGTACAAGTTGGAGAGGCGCTTGATCTGGGCGGGCTTGAGCCCCGAGAGCGAGCCGTGGACCTTCTCTATGTCCGGCTCCTCGTCGCGAGGCGGGAGACGCTCATGAACATCGTCACAGACGTACTCTAGCACGGAGGCGGGGGGTGGCTCGGTCGTCCGCACATGGTAGCGTCCGGCGTGTCACGCGTTCGCCGTGGCCGGCGCCGTTTCGCCCGGGTGCCCGCCGCGCTCCTCGTCCTGCTGCTCCTCGGCGGCACGCCGGCTCAGGTCGACGGGCCTCCCGCGGGGCCCTTCGGGCCTGACGCCTCTTCGGGCCCGGCCGCCGACGCCGCGACGCCCGGCGCGCCCTTGACCGCCCGGCAGGAGGGCCCCTGGCGCTACCTCGCCGTCACCGACCTCGCGCGCGCGCTCGGGGCGCCGGTCGAGACGCGCGACGGCGTGCTCACGCTGCGCAGCCGCTCCGGCGTGCTCACCGCCTTCGCGCGTTCGCCCGACGCGCTCTGGCAGGGTGCGGGGAGCCTCGCGGCCGAGGAGTTCTCGGCGGCGACCCCCACGCTCGTCGTCGACGACGCCTGGTTCCTGCCCGAAGACATGGTGGGCGTGCTGGGCGTCTACGTCGACGGCGAGGAGGTCACGCTGCCCGGCGGCGACGTGCGCACGCTGGTCGTGACGCGGCCGGCGCTCGCACCGTCCGTGAGCTCCTCCGAGGTGCTCGAGCTCGGGCCCGGCGTGGTGGCGTTGCGGCTCTACGCGTCGTCGCCCTCGGGACCCGACTCCGTCAGCCTGCTCGCGGTCGACCTGGGCCTGCTGGCGCTCGCCTACCCGGAGCAGCGCGTGGCGCTCGACGCCCAACTCCGGACGCTGCACGCCGACAAGATGCTGTTCCTGGTCGTGACGAGCCTCGGCCCGGCGGCCTGGGACCCGGCGATCTACGTGCTGCAGGACGGCGTCGAGGTGCTGCTGCGCGCGCCCCTGGCGGTGCAGGTGCTCACCGGCGACCCGGACGCGCTCACGCCCGGTGCGCCCGTCGCCGCCGTCGCCTTCCTGCCGCCCGACTTCGACCTCCGCCGGCCCATGCAGATCCGCTGGGCGGGCGCGACCGGGAGCGTCACGCTGCGGCGCTAGGCGCGTGGGCGGTCAGTCGTCTTCGGCGAAGAACGCCGCCACCGTCCGTGCGAGCAGCTCGGGTGCGTCCAGGAAGAGCTCGTGGCTCACGTCCGGGACGACGACGCGACGCGCGTTCGGCAGCAGCGCGGCGAGCTGGGTGTCGATCAGGTCGTTGAAGCCGCCGGCGTTCTTGCCGGCCGAGAGGATCAGCGTCTTCGTCGCGAGCGCCGCCACGCGCTCGAACGGCACCACGGGGAACGCGTCGCACGAGGTCGTCAGGGCCCGCCACTCGCGGACGCTGTCGCGGAAGTCGTGCTGCCAGGCGCTCTCGATCTCGGCGTACGGACGCCCGAAGTACCAGCGTGCGGTCACGTCGAGCCCGGCCTCGTCGCCGCCGTCGGCGAACGCGTCGCCGATGGGGCGCCACACGCGCTGCTCGAAGCGCTCCCAGATGCCCTCGCCGCGCTCGACGAGCGGCAGCCAGCGCATGATCGGCGGCTCCGCCAGCACCAGGCGCCGCACGAGGCCGGGGTGATCGAGGGCCATCAGCAGCGCCCCGTAGGCGCCATAGGAGTGGCCGAGCAGGTCCACCGGACCGGTGCCCAGCACCTGCAGGAGCGCCACCAGGTCGGCGGCGTCGTCGTGAGCGTCGTAGGCTTCGCCGAACGCCCTCGGCGCGTTGGGGTGGTTGTGGCGGCGGCTCGGCGTGATCACCCGGCGGCCGGCCGCCAGCGCGTCCAGCTGCCCCGAGCGCTGCCAGTAGCGCAGGTCCGTGAGGCTCCCGTGCAGGAGCACCGTCGGTCGTCCTCTGCCGGCTTCGACGTACGCCAGCCCCGTTCCCGGTAGCGTGCGCACGCCAGCGACGTACCCGTCCTGGATGTCGGTCATCCGTGGCCCCTCCTGAGTCGCACGCGGCGATGGCGCCGCGCCTTGTGTCGATGAGGAATGCTAACGCGCCGGACGCCGGGACGTGCCGCGACGGCCTCCGGCGGTAGACTCGTCGCGACGACCCTCGACCCGCCACACCCTCCGGAGGCCCGTATGCCCGTCGTGATCGCCAGTGCCGTTCGCACCCCCATCGGGGCCTTCCAGGGCGCGCTCGCGCCGCTCAAGGCGTCGCAGCTCGGCGCGGCCGTCGTGCGCGAGGCCGTGACCCGCGCGGGCCTCGCTCCCGCCGACGTCGACCTGGTGCTCATGGGCAACGTCCTCAGCGCCGGCATGGGGCAGGCGCCCGCCCGGCAGGCGGCCATCTACGCCGGTCTCGGCCATGGCGTGCCGGCGGTGACGCTCAACAAGATGTGCGGCAGCGGTCTCGAGGCGGTGATCCAGGCCGCGCGCGCGATCGCGGTCGGCGACGCGCAGGCGGTGGTGGCCGGCGGCATGGAGTCGATGAGCAACGCGCCCTACCTCCTGCCGGGAGCGCGCGGCGGCCTGCGCATGGGCAACGCGGCGCTGCTCGACTCGATGATCGTCGACGGCCTCTGGGACGTGTACAACGACACGCACATGGGGACCTGCGCCGAGACCTGCGCCCGCGAGTACGCCTTCACGCGCGAGGAGCAAGACGCGTACGCGGTGCGCTCCTACCGCCGCGCGCAGGAGGCGAGCCGCGACGGCAGCGCCGCGGCCGAGATCGTCGCCGTCGACGTGCCCGCGCGCCGCGGCGCGCCCCGCGTCGTCGACACCGACGAGGGCCCCGACCTGGTCGACTTCGACAAGCTGCCGACGCTGCGGCCCGCCTTCGAGCAGGACGGCACCGTGACCGCCGCCAACGCCTCGACCATCAACGACGGCGCCGCCGCGCTGGTGATCGCCGACGCCGCCACCGCCGAGTCCCGTGGCTGGCCCGTGCTCGCCACCATCACCGGCCACGCCGGGCACGCGCACGAGCCCGAGCGCTTCACGACGGCGCCGGTCGGCGCGATGCGCAAGCTCTTCGAGCGCACCGGCTGGGCGCCGGGCGACGTCGACGCCTTCGAGATCAACGAGGCGTTCGCGGTCGTCGCGATGGCCGCCATCCGCGAGTTCGGCCTCGACGAGGAGCGCGTCAACGCCCTCGGCGGATCGGTGGCGCTGGGGCACCCCATCGGGGCGTCGGGCGCGCGCATCCTCGTCACGCTGCTCAACGTGCTGCGGCTGCGCGGCGGACGCCGCGGCGTGGCCGGCATCTGCATCGGCGGCGGCGAGGCGCTGGCGCTGGCCGTCGAGCTCAGCTAAGGGTCAGGGGCGGGGTCGGTCAGGGGCGCTCCGTCAGGGGCGTTCGGTCTCGCTCTCGGGCATGCGCCCGCGCTGGACCGCCTCGGCGATCACCTTGGGCAGGCCCCACGCGACGATGTCGAACGCCACCGCCGCGAAGTCGTACTCGACCTTGTCCATGTGGACGGAGACGCCCTCGTCGTTCACGGTGACGATCGCGAAGTCGGCACCGGGCTCGCCGTTGAGCGAGAGCCCGACGGAGCCCGGGTTGATGACCCAGCCGGCGTCGGCGATCTTGCGGAAGTAGGGCACATGGCTCCCGCCGCAGGCCAGCAGCGTGCAGCGGTGCTCCTGCAGCATGCGCGTCAGCGTCATCGGGTCCTGCTGGAGGTTGAGGCGGTCGGCCGGATCGGTCGCCGAGCCGTGGAAGGCGCGGAGCCGGCCGGCGGGCGTCTCGAGCCGGCGCTGGACCGGGAGCTGGCGCAGCCAGTCGACGTGGTGCGGCTCGATCACGGTGCGGGCCCACTCGATCGTCTGGTCGGCGACGCCCTCGCGGGTGGTGCGGCGCGCGAAGCCGAACGCGATGCGCTCGTCGGCCTCGCCCAGCGTGCACTGCACCTGGTTGGCGCGCAGCAGGTCGAGCGTCTCGTTGGGCGCCGGCCCGTAGCCGACGAGGTCGCCGAGGCAGACCACCGTGTGCGCGCGGGCGCGACGCAGCGCGGCGAGCGCCGCCTCGAGCGCCAACACGTTCGCGTGCACGTCCGATATGATGCCGATGATCACGCGTTCGAGTCTAGCACCGTGTCCGAGGCGCCTCGCGCGGTGGGCGCCGCGGCGGGCGCCTCGCGCCGTGGTCGGCCCGTCGGGCGCCACGAGGTCGAGGTCAGAAGTCGGGAAGCTCGGCCGCGAGCCATGTCGCCACGGCGTCGCTGGTGGGCCCGGGGCACTCCTCGTGCGCCACGTGACCGCAGTCCGGCACCGACGCGAGCGTCGCGCGCGGCAGCCGCGCCGCGACCTGCTGGCTCTGCTCGAACGGCACGATCCGATCCTCGGCCCCGCTCACCACGAGCACCGGCACCTCCACGCGGCCGAGGTGCTCGAGCAGCTGCGGCTCCCGGCTGGCCTTGGTGAGCTCCCACAGGGCGCGGTCCCAGTCGTTCGCCCGGAGCGCCAGGCGGTAGGCGGCGACGTCGACGGGGTCGAGGCGGGACGGGTCCGCGTAGGCGGAGCGCAGGAAGTCCTCGCCCGGCTGGCCGCCGAGCTGGCGCATGGCGAGCGGTCCCACGCGGCTCATCTGCGGGGTCTGCAGGAGCAGCCTCGACCAGGCGGGCGCGCCGCCGCCGCGCACCACGGCCGGGCTCACCAGCACCAGGCCGGCGACGCGCTCCGGGTGCGCGAGCGCGACCTCGAGCGCGAGCGATCCGCCGGCGGAGTGCCCGACGAGGACGGCGCGATCCAAGCCGTAGGCGTCCATGAGCGCGATCGTGAGGCCGACCTGTGACGCCGCCGTGTAGGGGTTGGCGCCGCGCGGCCAATCGCCCGGCATCGGGCGCTCGGTGAGGCCGAAGGCGGGGCGGTCGAACGCCAGCACGGGGCCCGCGCCGGCGAGCGTCGGCATGAGGTGCCGCCACGACATCGTCTGGGAGCCGAAGCCGTGCAGCAGCACGAAGCCGGTGCCGTCTTCGCGCGCCGCGCCGCCTTCGCGCGCCGCGGCAGCGTCCGCCGGCGTCAGCGCGCTCGGCTCGCTCTGGACGTGCACGCGCAGGCTGGAGCCGCCGGGCACGCTCAGGTCCACGAAGACCGAGTCCGGATAGGCGAGCTCGGCGGGCGGGACGGTCCCGCTGAGCGCCGGCACGGGCACCAGCAACGGCCCCACCAGGATCAGGAGGGCGAACACGCCGAGCACGATGAGGGTGACCTTGATGCGGAACGGCACGGCCGTCATTGAACCACGCCCTGCCGGCGCGGCGGTGTCCCCCTGGTACCCTCGCGCCATGCACAGAGCCCCGACCGTCAGCACCTTCTCGATCGTCGCGCGCGATCCCGACACCGGCGACTTAGGCGTCGCCACCGCCTCGAAGTTCCTGGCGGTCGGCGCCGTGGTGCCCTACGCCGTCGCCGACGTCGGCGCCGTCGCCACGCAGTCGCACGCCAACACCGCGTTCGGGCCGCGCGCGGTCGACGCGCTCATGGCGGGCATCCCGCTCGACCTGATCGACGAGGCGTTCCAGGCCACCGACGATCAGATCGCGCTCCGGCAGTACGGCATGGTCGACGCCTCGGGCGACGCCG
>SKWV01000469.1 GCA_007128755.1 Trueperaceae bacterium | reverse complement strand
GGCTTCCGATGCAGAGGAGGTCATCGTGAAACGCTTCGCCCCATTGTTGATGTCGATCGGGCTGACGCTCGCCCTGTTCGCGAGCGCCCAGACGGCTGCCCAGCCGGCCGAGCCCGGGGTCGCGCCGCAGCCCGGCGTGAACCAGGCCATGGTTCGGGTCGTGCACGCCTCGCCGAACGCCGAGGTCGAGCGCGTCGTGCTGACCGACACCGCCGCCGCCACCGCTTTCCACGAGTTCACCGACCTCGAGTACCTCGAGGTGACCGATTACGTGCCGGTCTTCGCCGGCTCCTACGACGTCGTGGTGGAACTCGCGGAGGTCGACGACGTGCATGCGGCCCACATCGTGGAGACGCAGACGCTCGGCACCGCCACCGGCAGCTACTACACGATCGTGCTCATGGGACTCGTGCTGCCGCGCGAAGCGGTCGGCACCGACGACGGCTTCCTCGCCTGGCTCGAGGGACTGTTCACCGCCGAGCGGCAGGACCTCAGCCTCTTCCCGATGGTGCTCGACGACCTGACGCACATCGCCCTGGCGCAGAACGAGGCCGAGATCCGGCTCGTGCACGCCGCGCCCGGTACCGACACCGTGGACCTGGTGCAGGTCCGTCCGGATGCCACCGTCGACGTGCTCCACACGGAGGCGTACGGCAACGCCAGCGGCCACAGGGGATTCTTCCCGGCCGAGGGCGACTTCCAGATCCGGATCGCGGGATCGGACGCCGTCGTCGTCGACCTCGCCGAGCTCGACGTGTCGCCGGGCATGATCCACACCGTGATCCTGACCGGCACGCCGATCGAGGACGTGCCGCTGCAGGCGATGCTGGTGTCGAACCCGTGGGTCGACCCGATCGCGAGGCCCCCGGGCGCCGTCGCACCGGTGCCGGGCGCGCTGCCCGCCGCCGAGGCGGCGTGGATGCGCGACCGCCTCTTCCAGATCCAGGCCTGGCTCGAGACGGCCGAGGCGCGACTCGCCGAGATCACCGGCGTCGCCGACGCCGAGGAGCAGGCGACCGCAGCGCTGGACGAGGTCGCCGCCGCGCGTGCCGCCCTCGAACAGGTGCGGGTGCAGCTCGAGACGTTCGGCGCCCCCGCGGCTCCCGGGATGCGACCGGGCATGCCGGTGCAACCCGACGACCCGGGCGCCGCACCGGCCGCACCGGCGGCACCGGCCGAACCGGCCGAACCCGATGAGGACGAAGAGCCGGCCGAACCGGCCGACTGAGACTCGCTGCGTCGCCGACGCGGCGCCCACGCACGCCACCGGTCCGCTGCACCAGCTGCAGCGGACCGGTTCTGGTTGCTGACACCGGCGACCCTCCTCGCACCCCTCCGCTCGCAGCCGCCGCTACGCGGCCGTCGACCCCAGCAGCAGCAGCGCGCGGCACGCCTGGAACGCCTGGAGGTACGCGTCACCGCGCCAGCGCACCGTCCGCCCGTCCACGCGCTCCGTCCCCGGCATGATCGATGCCACGTCGGCCATGCCGCTCCGCAGGAACACGGCCTCGAGCTCGTAGGGCGGAGCCGGGGGCCGCAGCAGGCCGACGCTCACGTCACCGCGGAGCGCACGGCCGACCGCGTCGGCGATCGCTGCGCGCGCCGCCGACGGCGTCAGCGTGTCGGCCGCCGTGCGGCTCACGGCCCGCTTCACAGCCACGGCTTCGATCCGCGGCAGCAGCGCGCTCGCCTCGGCGACGAGCTTGTCGTCGCCGCTGGTCATCACCACCGGCACGCCGAAGGAGCCCGCGAGCATGGCGTTGAGGCCGAACTCGCCGTGCGAGACGCCGTTGAGGCGCATGTCGAAGCCGACGCTGCCGAGGTAGGCGTGATCCAGCACCGCCTCGGCCGTGCCGGTGCGGGCGTGATAGCCGAGGAAGAGCGCCGCATCGAAACCCCCGTCGACGCCGTGCACCATGTTGAGCGCCTTCGGCTTGCCCATGAGGAGCCTGACGCGCTCGTCGATCTCCTCGATGAGCAGGTTGGTGTTGGGGCCGTGGCCGTCGTTGACGAGCACCTCGCTGGCGCCGGCGTCGAAGGCGGCGCCCACGGCCGCGTTGACCTCGGCCGTCATGAGCCGACGAGCCCGGGCGTACTCCACGCCACCGCTGGGCGTGGTCTGGTCGCCGGCGACGACGCCCGCCACCCCTTCGATGTCCGACGAGACGTAGACGCGCACGAGCGCCACCTCCTGGGTCCCTCGAGCGTAGCCCTTCGGACCGTGGCCGAGGGCGTGGCGCACGGCGCCTGTGTAGACTCAGGCACGAGCGAAGCATGGCTGCTCGACCCTCGGCGAGGGAGCCCTCGGAGGCAGTGGGATGGAAGGTCTGAGCGCGTACATCCCGGAGGACCGGCGTCAAGCGATGACGCGAGGCGAAGCGTTGCCCGATCGGACGACCGGGGCCGCCCTCTTCGCCGATCTCTCGGGCTTCACGCCCATGACCGAGGCTCTCACGCGCGCCTACGGCCCGCATCGCGGCGCCGAGGAGCTCACGCGCCAGCTCGGCCTGGTGTTCGGCGCCCTGATCCACCAGGTCGACGCGTACCGCGGCGCCGTGATCGGCTTCAGCGGCGACGCCATCACCTGCTGGTTCGACGGCGACGACGACGGACTCCGCGCCACGGCGGCGAGCCTGGCTATGCAGGAGGCGATGGCGCCGTTCGCGTCGATCCCTCTCGCCGGCGGCGAGCAGGCGAGCCTGCGCGTGAAGACGGCCGTGGTCGTCGGGCCGGTGCGGCGCTTCCTGGTCGGCGATCCGGGCATCCAGCTGATCGACGTCGTCGCCGGCGACACGCTCGACCTCCTCGCCGAAGCCGAGCGGCTGACGGAGTCGGGCGAGGTGGTCGTCTCCGAGGCCATCGGGAGAGCCGCGGGTGCGGTGATCGTCAGGGAATGGCGAGCCGGTGACGGCCGCTCTTTCGCGGTGGTCGACGCGATCGACACGGATACGGCGGCGCGACCGTGGCCCGCGATCGCCG
>SKWV01000419.1 GCA_007128755.1 Trueperaceae bacterium | reverse complement strand
CGCGGCCAGCGCCAGGAGGCCCTCCTCGTGGGGCGGCTCGGGCAACGCGCCCGCCGCCACGAGCGCCGCTGCCAGCCAGGAGGCGACGACGGCGTCGGCCGCGCGTTCGGTGGTGTCGCCGGGGTCGTCGCCGGGGTCGACGCAGAACCAGGCGGCGCGGGGCGTGACGCCGGCGATCCAGGTGGCGACGAGCGTGGTCTTGCCGTACCCCGCTGGGGCGACCACCACCGTCGCGCGCGCCGCGCGCCGGGAGGCCGAGAGCGTCGTCTCGAGGCGGGGGCGGGCCACGGGAGCCGATCCCACGCGCGGTGGCCGGAGCTTGGTGGCGGGCAGGGACTGCATGGCGTCTCCACGAGAGCCTAGCAGCCTCCGGTCGCCGCCGCATCATCGGGCGCCTGGCCGACGCGGCCTGATAGGATGCCCCAAACGCGGCGAAGGCACTCCCTGCAGCAGGGCCGCGCCTCGCCGGACCGCGAGGGCCCACCATGGACCGTGTCGACATGTACCGCAACGATCGATCTCCCACCATCTTCGGCTGGGCCGCGATGCTGCTCGCCGGCGGCGGCATCCTCTACTTCTGGGTGATGGGCGCCATCTTGCTGCTTCGGGGCACGGAGAGCGGCCAGATCAGGTTCTTGCAAGACGAGCCGGTGTGGCGCACGCTCTACTTCGCCTACCCGATCGTGTTCGTGGTCGCGATCGTGGTCGGGGGCGTGCTGGTGGCGCTGCGCCGCGACCTCGCGTCGATCGGCGTCGCCGGCGCGCCGGTGGTGCTCGCGATCGGCTACTACTTCGCGCTCATCCACCTGCGGAGCTTCTGAAGCGTAGCGCGCACTCCGCTCGGCCGGACGCGTGCTACACTCGCGCCGAAAGCACATCCACACGGCGCACGTCGGCGACGGGATCGGGCATGGGAGGTGCCATGAAGCTCACGTACCTAGGGCATTCGGGGGTCAGCCTCCGCACGGCCGGTCACGAGGTCTTGATCGACCCCTTCCTCACCGACAACCCGGTGGCGGTGCACGAGCCGGACGCGTTCGATCCGAGCCACGTGATCCTGACGCACGCGCATGGCGACCACCTCGGCGACACCGTCGCCATCGCCAAGCGCTCCGGCGCGCAGGTGGTGTCGAGCGCCGAGATCGTCGGGTACCTCGGCCGCAGCGGCGTGAGCGGACGCGCCTTCAACATCGGCGGCGGGGGAGACTTCCCCTTCGGCCGCGTCACCTTCACGCCCGCGTGGCACTCGAACAGCTTCCCGGACGGCACCTACGGCGGCATGCCGATGGGCGTGATCATCGAGAGCGAGGGCGTGACGATCTACCACGCCGGCGACACCGCGCTCTTCTCCGACATGGCGCTCATCGCTCGGCGGGGGATCGACGTGGCGTTGCTCCCGATCGGCGACACGTTCACCATGGGACCCGACGACGCGCTCGAGGCGGTGCGGTTGATCGCGCCGAAGGTCGTGATCCCCATCCACTACGACACGTTCGAAGCCATCGAGCAGGACGCTGCGGCGTTCGCGCGCGCCGTGGCCGCCCTGGATGGCATCACCTGTCATCCGTTGGCGCCCGGCGAGGCGCTGGATCTGTAGGGGGCGCGAGCCAGCGCGTGGACGTTCCCACGTTCGTGCCGGACGGCTACGAGGTGCGCCAGCGCCTCGGCGCGGGTCAGACGTCGATCGTGTGGCTCGCGCAGCACGGCGCCACCAAGCGCCAGGTAGCGCTCAAGCTGCCGCGCGACGACGTGCGGACGAACGCCGTGCTGCGCAGGATGTTCGAGAACGAGGTCCAGATCACGCTCAAGCTCGATCACCCGAACGTCGTGCGGGCCTTCGACGGGCACCCGACCGGCGACCGGGCGTTCCTGGCGCTGGAGTACTGCCCGGGAGGGACGCTCGACCAACTGCTGCTGGAGCAGGGCCGGCAGCCGATGGAGCGGGCGCTGCAGTTGGTCGGCGACGTGACGCTGGGGCTCGAGCACACGCACCTCAAGCAGGTGCTGCACCGCGACGTCAAACCCGCGAACGTCTTCCTGAACGAGGCGAGCCGTGCGAAGCTCGGCGACTTCGGGACCGGCACCTTCGCGGCCGACGCGACGGATGAGCGCGTCGGTACGGCCTTCTACATGGCCCCCGAGATCTTCCAGGGCTCGTCGCCCACCGTGCAGAGCGACGTGTACAGCCTCGGCGTGCTGGCGTACGAGGTCCTCAGCGGTGAGCGGCCGTTCGTGGGCGACTCGTACGACGCCCTCATGGTGGCGCACCTCACCTCGCTCCCGCGCGACCTGCGGCACGTGCGCGAAGACCTGCCGCGCGGTCTCAGCGCGGTGATCACCCGAGCCATGTCGCGCGACGCCTCCCGCCGGTTCCAGAGCGTCGCCGCCTTCGGCGAGGCGTTCCGGGCCGGTATCGGCACGAACGGCGGCGTGAAGGCGACCTCGGACGTCGAGGCGACGCGGGGGACGCTCCCCGGACGTGCCGGACGTGGCGCTGCCGCCCCTCCGGCGCCCGCGAAGCCGGCTCCCTCGGCCCGAGACGAGGCCAGCGAAGATCGGCCGGAGGCGGCTCGCAAGGGGGGCCTCTTCGGTTGGTTCCGGCGCCGGAAGAGCTGACGCCATCGGCTCGCCGCCTTATCCCGAGTCTCGCACTCGACATTAGGCACCCCGCACGGGTAGACTGTAATTCGGAACGAGTCCGAGAAACGATCACCTCGTGGTCGGCTCGGAGGCACGGTCGAGCCGAGCCGTTCCTGGTTCCGCGCCGGTGCGCGTGACCCCTTCACGCAGCGATGCTCGGCACCAGATCCCATCCTTCGGCGGGCACGGCCCGCCCACCCGAGGTACAGCATGAGCGACAACCGTCTCGAGATCCGCAACCTGCACGCCCGCATCGTCGGGGGCGAGGTCATCCTGCGCGGCGTCGACCTGATCGTGCCGCGAGGCGAGGTCCACGCCCTCATGGGCCCGAACGGCTCCGG
>SKWV01000440.1 GCA_007128755.1 Trueperaceae bacterium | reverse complement strand
TAGGCGGTGGTCTGGTAGATGGGGACCGCGGCACTCTTGGTGGTCGGATCGACCTGTTCGTAACCGGCGTGGATCTGCAGCGTCTCGAAACGGTGGGGCATGGGTCGACTCCAGTCGGGGGGCACGAGCACGGGCGTCCCGCGGGGTGCGGGACGGGGGAACGCCGATGGTTGGGCGGGGTACGCGCCGCGTCAGGCCGGCGGCACCACCGCGCGGCGCATTCGCCGTGCCGGTGGCCTTCGAGCGTGAAGCGTGTGGTCGTAGCGTGCGGTCATCATCGCCTCCTCCCCATCCCGGCATGGCCGGGATCCCACCGGCGGCGGTGGGCTGGGGTACGAAGACGAGGCGTCTGCCCCGATCTCCCCGCGGCCGACCCGATCGTCGAGGCCGTGCGCGCGGCTGGATGGAGCGGCCGCGGGGATGGTCGCGGCGCGCTTCGGGGTCGAAGGGCCAGGACCCTCACCCGTTCGAGATCGCCCCCATCAGCGTGGGCGCGTGCCGGGAAGTACACCACGACGCGCCCGGAGATGGCAAGCGGCCGGCGCGGCCCCGAAGCGTTCGGGCCGCGCCGGCGCCGTGAGACCCTAGACCCGCTCGGTCGTGTAGTTCACCAGCGCGCGCATGTAGTTCGCGCGCTCGAACGCCTCGGGATCGGGCACGTTGCGTTGGCTCAAGCTGCCGCGCATCTGGGCGACGGACGCGTAATCGCCCTCCTCGAGCCAGGAGCGCACGCCGGTGATCAGCGACTCGGCGTGGTAGGGGCCGCGCTCGATCAGGCTACTGGCGACCTGCACGACGTCGGCTCCGGCGAGGAGCAGCTTGAGCGCGTCGGCGGCCTCGTGCACGCCCGTGCTGGCAGCGAGTGACGCCTCGGTGTGACCGCGCAGGATCGCGATCCAGCGCAGCGCCAGCCGCCCCTCCTCCGAGTCGGAGAGCACCAGGCGCGGCCCGACGGTGAGGTCGTCGAGCATGACGTCGGGTTGGATGAAGCGGTTGAACAACACCAAGCCCGCCGCGCCCGCATCGACGATGCGGAGCGCGACGTTCGCCATGGACGAGAAGAACGGGCCCACCTTCACCGAGACGGGGATCCCGACCTGCCCCACGACGGAGGCGACGAGGTCGATGTAGCGCGACTCGACGTCGCTCGACGTCATCCGCGGGTCGGTGGCGAGGAAGTAGACGTTGAGTTCGATGGCGTCGGCGCCGGCCTCCTCGAACAGCTTGGCGTAGCGCGTCCAGCCGCCGGCGGTGTGGCCGTTGAGGCTCGCGATCACCGGGATCGAGAGGGCCTTCTTGGCGCCGGAGATCAAGCCGAGGTAGGCGTCGGGGCCGGTGTTGTAGTCCTCGAGCTCGGGGAAGAACCCGTCGACCTCGGCCGAGATCTCGGCGCCGTGGAGGAACAGGTCGTGCGCGGCCATCTCCTCGTGCTCGATCTGCTCCTCGAACAGGGAGCGGAGCACCACGGCGCCCACGCCCGCGCTCTCGAGGGCCCGCAGCGAGTCGATCGTCCCGGTCAGCGGCGAGGCCGCCGCCACGATCGGGTTGGCGAGCTCCAGCCCCAGGTAGTCGGTACGCATGTCGACCGTCATCTCACGTCTCCTCGTCCGCGGCGGCGGCGTCGCGCACACCCGAACCGTCCGGCACCGTGCGGTGCACGCCGGCCATCTGCTCGTAGAGTTGCCAGCGCGAGTCGATATCCTCCTGCGCCAGGGCGAACAGGTCTGCGGCACGCTCGGGGTGCGCGCGTTCGAGCATCGCGAAGCGCCCCTCCTTCGCGGCGAACTGCTTGAAGGGCAGCTTCGGCTTCCGCGAGTCGAGCGAGAAGGGCGTGTCGAACTCGCCCATGCCTTGGCGTGGGTCGAAGTGGTAGAGCGGCCAGTACCCGCTCTGCACGGCCTCGCGCTGGTGCGTCATCGCGGTCGACATGTCGATGCCGTGCGCGATGCAGTGGCTGTAGGCGATCACGAGCGACGGCCCGCGCCACGAGGCGGCCGCGCGCAGGACCTTGACGGTCTGCAGCGGACTCGCGCCGATGGCGATCTGGCCGACGAAGACGTTGCCGTACGCCATCGCGATCATGCCGAGGTCCTTCTTGCCAGTGGGCTTGCCGGCCGCGGCGAACTTCGCGATCGCCGCGCGCGGCGTCGACTTCGAGGCCTGCCCGCCGGTGTTGCTGTACACCTCGGTGTCGAGCACGAGCACGTTGACGTCACGGCCGGAGGCCAGCACGTGGTCGAGCCCGCTGGAGCCGATGTCGTAGGCCCAGCCGTCGCCGCCGACGATCCAGACCGCGCGCGGCACGAGCGCATCGGCCACGTCGACCAAGCGCTCGGCGCTCTCGAGGTCGTCGGCGCTCGCGTCCGTCGTCGACAGCGCCGCGAGGCGCTCCTTGAGCGCCTTCACGCGCTCGCGCTGCGCGGCGATGGTGTTGTCGTCGCCCGTGTCGCCCTCGCTGGCGGTCTCGAGCAGTGCCGTCACCAGCTCGTCGCCGACGTGCGTACGCAGCCGCTCGAGGAGCGTCATCGCCAGGTCGCGCTGGGAGTCGACCGCGAGGCGCATGCCGAGGCCGAACTCCGCGTTGTCTTCGAAGAGCGAGTTCGACCAGGCCGGTCCGCGCCCTTCGGCGTTCTGCGACCAGGGCGTGGTGGGGAGGTTCCCGCCGAAGATGGACGAGCAGCCGGTCGCGTTGGCGACCACCATGCGGTCGCCGAACAGCTGCGTCACGAGCTTGAGGTAGGGCGTCTCGCCGCAGCCGGCGCAGGCGCCGGAGAACTCGAACAGCGGCTCGCGCAGCTGCGACGCGCGGATCGGGTCGAGCGCATCGAAGCTCGGCCGCGGCTCGGGGATCTGGAGGTAGAAGTCCCAGGCGGCGCGCTCGACCTCGAGGTGCTCGTGCTTGGGCTCCATGTTGATCGCCTTGTGCTTGATCGAGGTCTTGGAGCGAGCCGGGCAGACGTCGACGCAGACGCCGCACCCGGTGCAGTCGTCGGGAGCGAGCTGGACGGTGAAGGCGAAGCCCTCGAGGGACGGGTCCTTGCCCTTCCAGTCCACCGACTTGAAGCCTTCGGGGGCGCCTTCGAGCACGGTGGAGTCGTAGGCGTTCACGCGGATGGCGGCGTGCGGGCAGGCGAGGGCGCACAGGGCGCACTGCGTGCAGATCTCCGGGTCCCAGATGGGGACGTCGATGGCGATGGAGCGTTGCTCGAAGCGGCTGGTCCCGGTCGGGAAGGTGCCGTCGACCGGCATCGCGGAGACCGGCAGGAGGTCGCCGTGGCCCTCGATGATCCGGGCGGTGACGCGCTGAACGAAGTCGGGGGCGTTCGCAGGCACGGCGGGGCGGCGCCGGAGGGTGGCGGTCGCCTCGGTCGGCAGCGTGACCTCGTGCATGTTGGCGATCGCGGCGTCGACCGCGGCGTAGTTGCGCTCGAGCACGGTGCGCCCGCGCTTGCCGTAGGA
Source organism: Trueperaceae bacterium (assembly GCA_007128755.1). Lineage (GTDB taxonomy): Bacteria > Deinococcota > Deinococci > Deinococcales > Trueperaceae > SKWV01. Next base: position 7,817 of record SKWV01000440.1, on the reverse strand, counting down.
GATGTCGATGGCGCGCTTGATCTCGGCGATCGCCTCGTCCTTCGGGAGCACGCCGGAGAGCGCGAAGAAGCAGGCTTGCATCACGGTGTTGATGCGGCCGGCGAGGCCGGCCTCCTTGGCGACGGCGAGCGCGTCGATGACGAAGAGCTTCGAGCCCTTCTCCACCAGCTGCTCCTGGACCTCGAGCGGGAGGTGCTCCCAGACCTCGTCGGGCGCGAAGGGGCTGTTGAGCAGCACCACGCCGCCGGGCTTGGCGAGCGCGAGCACGTCGAGGCGGCTCATGAACTCGAACTGGTGGACGCCGACGAAGTCGGCCTCGCGCACCAGGTAGGTGGACTCGATCGGCTCGGCGCCGAACCGGAGGTGCGAGACGGTGACGGCGCCGGACTTCTTGGAGTCGTAGACGAAGTACCCCTGCGCGTGCAGGTCGGTCTGCTCACCGATGATCTTGACGCTGTTGCGGGTGGCGCCGACGGTCCCGTCGGAGCCGAGCCCGTAGAACACCGCGCGCGTGACGCCCTCGCCTTCCGTGACGAAGGAGGCGTCGATCTCGAGGCTCGTGTGGCTGACGTCGTCGTGGATGCCGAGCGTGAACCCGTCGAGCGGGAGGTCGGCGTCGAGCTCGTCGAGCGCCGCCTTGACCATCGCGGGCGTGAACTCCTTGGAGGCCAGGCCGTAGCGGCCGCCGATGACGGCGGGACGCGCGCGATCACGCGGGAACGCGGTGTGCAGCGCGGCGAGGACGTCGGTGTAGAGCGGTTCGCCGACGGCGCCGGGCTCCTTGGTGCGGTCGAGTACCGCCATGGCGCGCACGGTGGCGGGGAGCGCCTCGACGAAGGCGTCCGCGTCGAACGGCCGGTAGAGCCGCACGGCGACGGCGCCGACACGCTCGCCGGCCGCGGTGAGCGCCGCGATCGCCTCACGCGCCGCACCGACGCCCGATCCCATCAGGACCACGACGCGCTCGGCGTCGGGGGCGCCGACGTACTCGAACGGCTCGTAGGTGCGGCCGGTCTGCGCCGCGAAGCGCCGCATGGCCTCCCGGACGATCCCGGGGACGGCGGCGTAGTACGGGTTCGCCGCCTCGCGCGCTTGGAAGAAGACGTCGGGGTTCTGGGCCGAGCCGCGCAGCACCGGCCGCTCGGGCGTGAGCGCGCGCTCGCGGTGGGCGCGAATCGTGTCGCCGTCCATCAGGGCGCGCACGTCCTCGACGGGCAGTTCGTCGACGACGTTGACCTCGTGGCTCGTGCGGCAGCCGTCGAAGACGTTCAGGAACGGCACGCGGGAGCGCAAGGTGGCCATCTGCGCGATCATCGCCATGTCCTGCGCCTCTTGCGGCGAGTTGCCGAACAGCATGCCCCACCCGGCCGAGCGCACCGACATCACGTCGGAGTGGTCGCCGAAGATCGAGAGCGCGTGCGTCGCCACGGCGCGCGCGGCGATGTGGAAGACCGTCGGCGTGAGCTCGCCGGCGATCTTGAACATGTTCGGGTACATGAGCAGCAGCCCTTGCGAGGCCGTGAAGGTGGTCGTGAGCGATCCCGACTGCAGCGCGCCGTGCACCGCGCCCGCGGCGCCGGCCTCGCTCTGCATCTCGATGACCTCGGGTACGGCGCCCCAGACGTTGGTCCGACCAGCCGCCGACCAGGCATCCGAGAGCTCCCCCATGCCGGAGGCCGGCGTGATGGGGTAGATCGCGATGACCTCGTTGGTGAGGTGGGCGATGCGTGCGGCTGCCTCGTTGCCGTCTACGACGACGCGATGCTTTCGCATGGATGGTCTCCTTCCCGTTCTGGCGACGACGTCACCGGGCTACCGCGGTGCCTCGCGGTGCGAACGGGCGTCCTGTCCCATGGCCTAGCGTATGGCGCGGAGGCGGGGACGCGCGTCCCCGCTTCTCCGACACGCTTCGGGACGTTCGTCAGGAAGGCCATCCTCGGCGCCGTGTCACAGCCACGTCGCGGGCGACGGCGCTATCGTGCTCCTGAAGGTGTCATGACGCGAAGCGACACAGCAGCCATCCGTCTCGAGGGGGTCACCAAGACCTACACCGTCGGCGAACCGATCGACGCCGTGCACGAGGTCAGCCTCGAGATCACGCGCGGTTCCTTCACGGCGGTGATGGGCCCGAGCGGATCCGGCAAGAGCACGCTGATGCACCTCATCGGCCTGCTCGAGGCCCCCACGCGCGGCACCATCGTCATCGACGATCAGGACACGACGCGACTGGGCGAGCACGAGCGCACCAGGCTCCGCGGCCGCGAGATCGGCTTCGTCTTCCAGACGTTCAACCTCATGCCCAAGCTCACGGTCCTCGAGAACGTCGCCCTGCCGATGATGTTCCAGGGCCGTCCGGCCGACGAGCGCGACGCACGCGCCCACGACCTGCTCGAACGCGTGGGGCTCGAGACCCACGTGCGACACAAGCCCGCTCAGCTCTCGGGCGGCCAACGGCAGCGCGTCGCGATCGCCCGCGCGCTCGCCAACGAGCCGACGCTGCTCCTCGCCGACGAGCCGACCGGGAACCTCGACAGCAAGTCCGGCGCTCAGGTGATGGCGTTGTTCGGGGAGCTGCACGACCAGGGGCACACGCTGATGATCGTGACGCATCAGCGCCAGGTCGTCGACGGCGCGAGCCGCATCATCCACCTCGCCGACGGTGAGATCGCCGAGATCGAGACGGTGGGGGCCGCCTCATGACGACCCTGCAGAGCCTCGCCCTCGCCTGGCGGGCGGTGCTCGACAATCGCCTGCGCAGCGCACTCACCACGCTCGGCGTGACGATCGGCATCGGATCGGTCATCGTGCTCGTCACCCTCGGCACGAGCCTCGAGGCCAGCCTGCTCGACGAGGTGGGCGACCGGGAGGCTCTGTCGATCACCCTCGCCATCGCGCCCGAGGGGCCCGGTCCGCCGTTCGACTTCACCGGGACCTCGGTCTTCACGGAGCACGACATCGACGAGTTGGCGGCGCTCGAGGGGGTCGACCGGGTCGCCCCCCAGGGGACGGTCTCCATCTCGAGCCTGGAGCATCGCGGCGAGAGCGTGGCGCTCAACCAGCTCGTCGCCACCAGCTCCACGGCTCCCGCGCTCGAACCGGTCGCCGACGGCCGGCGGTTCGAGGACGGCGCCGACGAGGCCGTGCTCGACGCCGCGGCCGCGGCGCTGTTCCCCGACGACGTCGAGGTCGGTGACTCGCTCACGGTGCGCTTCGACGACGGCGACGAGGCGACGCTCGAGGTGGTCGGCATCCTGGGCGAGGCGGATCGGTTCGCCGGCGGTATCCCGCTCGGGGCGGCCGTGTACGTGAGCGCGGAGCGCTTCTACACCACCACGGCCGAGAGCCCGAGCGCGCGCCGGGAGCAGCGCGTCTATCCGCAGGCGACGGTCGTCGCCCGCACCATCGACGACGTCGAGGCGGTCGAGCGCCGGGCCGAGCGCTACCTCGCCGACGCCTCGGACGCGCGCGAACTCAAACCCGGCGGGTTCGAGTTCGCCCTGATCTCACAGCGTCAGATCGTCGCGCAGCTGCAGGAGATCCTCGCCACCGTGACGCTCTTCGTCACCGCCATCGCGTTCATCTCGCTCGTCGTCGGCTCGATCGGCATCGCCAACATCATGCTGGTGAGCGTCACCGAACGCACCCGCGAGATCGGCATCATGAAGGCGATCGGCGGGCAGAACGCGGCGATCCTCAAGCTGTTCCTGATGGAGGCGACCATCCTCGGCGTGTTCGGCGCCCTGCTCGGCACCGCGCTCGGCGTCGTCGGCGGCTTCTTCGGGGCGCGCTACCTCGAGTTCTCGTTCGTGCTGCCGTGGGGCTGGATGGCCATCGCGATCGTCATCGGCATCGTGGTCGGCCTGCTCGCGGGACTCTACCCCGCGTACCGGGCTGCGCGCCTCCACCCCATCGACGCGCTGCGCCAGGAGTGACGATCCGAGCACGCGCCGGCACGCCGTTCGTGCGCCTCCGGATGGCCACACCGGATCGCCGCAGGCGCTCAGCCCTGAGGCGTCCCTGGCGGCATGGGCGGCGCGGTCTCGGGCACCAGCACCCGCACGCCACGGCGGAAGGAGAGCTCGACGCGCCGTTGCGCCGCCCACAGGCCGATCACCATCGCCACGCCCAGCGCGTCGGACCAGATGCTGGGCAGGTAGCACAAGAAGGTGGCGCCGGCCAGGATGATCCACTCGAGGAACGTGGTGCTGCGCTGCAGGTAGCCGACGGTGAGGGCGCCGAACGCGATCGTCCCGAGCGTCGCCGAGATCCACGTGACGATCACCTTGTCGATCGGGCCGTCCATCAGGATCGGCGTGAACGCGAACAGCAGCGGCATCACGTAGAGCAGCTTGGCGAACTTGAACGCCGTCCAGCCCGTCTTCCAGGGATCGGCCTGGGCGATGGCCGCGCCGGCGTAGGCGGCGATGCACACGGGCGGCGTGATGTTCGAGTCCTGACTGAGCCAGTAGATGATCATGTGCGCGGCGAGCAGGCCGACGCCCAGCTCGAGGAACGCCGGTCCGGCGAGCACCGCGACCACCAGGTACGACGCCGTCACCGGCATGCCCATGCCCAGCACCAGGCTGGCGAGGGCGACCAGCAGGATCGCGAGCAGGATCGAGCCGCTCGAGAGCGACAGGAACACCGTCGTGAACTTGAGCGCCAGCCCCGTGAGCGAGATCATGCCCAGCATGATGCCGATGAGGCCGACGGTCGCGCCGATCACCAGCGTGTTGTGCCCACCCTCGACGAGCGCCTCCCAGACCTGGCGCGGCCCCATCCGGGTCGTCTTCGTGAACCACGAGACCGGCACCGTGGCGAGCGTCCCCCAGAAGGCCGAGTAGCCGGGCGAGTACCCCAGCACGAGCATGGTCACGACGATGATCAGCGGCAGCGACAGGTACCAGCGCTCGCGCAGCACGTCGCGGATGTCCGGGATCTCGGCCGCCGGGAGCCCCTTGAGCCCGAGCTTCTTGGCCTGGAAGTGCACCGCCACCCAGACGCTCAGCATGTAGAGCAACGCCGGCACGATCGACACGAGCATGATCGTGATGTAGGGGATGCCCGTGAGCTCGACCATGACGAACGCCCCCGCGCCCATCACCGGCGGGAGGAACATGCCGCCGATCGATGCCGACGCCTCGACGGCCCCCGCCGTCTCCGGCTTGAAGCCGGTGCGCTTCATGAGCGGGATCGTGAGCGCGCCGGTCGACACCGTGTTGGCGATGGCGCTCCCCGAGATGGAGCCCATGAGACCCGACGCGATCACGGCGACCTTGGCGGGCCCGCCGGCCGTCTTGCCGGCGATGGACAGTGCGATATCGATGAAGAAGCCGCCTACGCCCGAGCGGTTCAGGAACGCGCCGAAGAAGATGAAGATGATCACGTACGTCGCCAGCACGTTGGCCATCAGCCCGAAGATGCCCTCGGGCGTCAGGTAGGCGTAGTTGACGATGCGCCGGAGGCTGTACCCCCGGTGCGCGATCAGGTCGGGCATGTAGGGACCGAAATAGGCGTACGCCATGAGCGACAGCGCGATGATGGGAAGCGCCCAGCCGAGCGCGCGGCGGCCCACCTCGATCGAGAGCAGGACCATGGCCGTCGCGAAGATCATGTCGAGCTGCGTCTCGCGTCCCATGCGGTACGCGATCGCCTCGTACTGGTGCATGAAGTAGCCGGCCACGGCCAGCGACGTGAGCGCCAGCGTCACGTCGATGGGGCCGGGACCGCGCCTCGTGCGGCCCGTGCGCCCCGGGTAGAAGATGAACACCATCGCGAAGGTGAGACCGACGTACACGCCGAGGTGCATCTCGGTGCGGAACGACCCGAACAGCGCGCTGTAGAGGTAGTAGAGCGCCATCCCGCCGGCCAGCACGTCGAACACGACGCGCCAGGTGCCGCGCAGGGGGTTGGTGGTGCTGAGCGACTCCTCCTTCAGCTGCTCGAGGTCGGGCACCGCGACGGGCTCACCCGCTCCCGCCCCGGGCGTGGGGGCCGAAGCGTCGTCACTCGGGGATCGGTCGTGTTCGCTCATGGCTTGAGGCACCTCGGCACCTCCGCGGCGCCCGCCGGGGGTCGCCGCGGAGGATCGGTCGAGAGGACGACGTCACGGGCCTTGGCACGACGTGGCCCGCGGCGTCAGGGGCGAGCGACCTCGGGGATCTCCAGGCCGACCTCTTCCCAGTACCGCGCGGCGCCGGGGTGCAGCGGCAGCGCGATGCCGGACAGGGCGTTCTCGAGACCCATCTCGCGGGCCACGTTGGTGACGCGGAGCATGTGGTCGAGACCGCTCTGGTCGTAGATGGCCTTCGTCATGTCGTACACCATGTCGTCGCTCATGTCGGCGCTGACGATCCAGATGCCGGCGTCGCGCCAGGTGTGGACGTCGTCGTCGACGTTCCGGTACGTCCCACCCGCGATGGTGAACGGCGAGTAGAACGGGTACGTGTCGAAGAAGCCGGACTCGGTCGCCGCGTCGAGGGTCGAGATGACGTGCGCGTTGCGCGCCGTGGTGGTGTCGACGAGCGTCGCGTTGGGGACGCCGAGGAGCGCGTGGTAGGCGTCGATCTGACCGTCCTTGAGCTGGTCGCTGGCGGCCTGCCCGGCGACGAAGACGGGCGTGATCTGGTCGAAGATCCCCGCCTGCCGCAGCAGGCGCTCGATCGAGAGGTGCGTGCCGGAGCCGGCCGAGCCGAGGGCGATGCGCTTGCCCGCGAGGTCCTCGAACGTGCGGATGTTCGAGCCTTGGAGCGTGACGAGCTGCGAGACCGCGCCGTAGAGGAACCCGACCGCGCGGATGTCGTCGTACGGACCGTCGGCGAACTCGGCCTGCGCGTTGTAGGCCAGGAAGGCGTCGCCGGCGAAGGCGACGGCCATCTCCATCTCGCCCGCCTGCATGCGGCGGATGTTCTCGGCCGAGCCGGCCGAGCCCTCGACCGTGATGTTGAGGTTCGGGAACTGCTGCGACAGGTAGTCGCCCATCCCGCTGGCGAACACGTTGAAGGTGCCGCCGACGAACCCGCCACCGATCGACAGGAACTGGCGCTGAGCGGAGCCGAAGCCCGCGAGGACGAGGGCGGCGGCGAGGAGCGATCCGAACAGGACGTGGCGGAACGTGCGCATGGGTCGATCACCTCGGGATCTCGTCGCTCGCGCGACGACGCGTGGCGGGGTCCACTCCGGGCGGCGCCCTGGACGCGAGCTCGATGCGTGCGCCTCCCCGGATGAACGGGGTGCTCCCTCGCAGAACCTCCTTCGATGACGCGGGGTACGCGCCGCCCTCGGCGACGCCCACTGCCCCAGATGTGATGTGGCGTCAGCATACGCGTCTCGCTGCATGTCCGTACAGAGTCGCCCCCACGGCGCGTGGCCCAGGGCACCGCGGCTCGCACCCACGACCCCCCACCGCGCTGCCCCATACCGTGCAACCATCGCTGCAGATGGCGCACCAGCACTCTCCGAGGCACACCGTGGTCGTTCCCGACCGTCACGCCTTCCACGAGGCTCGTCTGCAGGCCGCGCGGGAGCGGGCCGTGGGACGCCAGATCGTGACGGTCGAGGGCCTCGTGGGGAGGCTCGCCGGACCGTTCCTGCGGCCTCCCGACACCGGTTCCGTCCGCGCGGCGGTCGTGCGTGCCCGCCGCGCGGATCTCGGAGACATGGCCGGCATCTCGCGCCTGCCCGGGTTCGTGCGCGCGGCCTCGGCCTCGCTCGAGCACGCCTGGGAGCAGGGCCTCGACGCGCGGCGCCCACCGACGCCGCACGGCCGCTGGCGCGGCATGGCAGCGCTCGAGGCGGCGGTGCTCTCGCACCTGCCG
>SKWV01000266.1 GCA_007128755.1 Trueperaceae bacterium | reverse complement strand
TCGGCCCCGGCCTCGCCGCGCGTCACGAGCAGCAGCGAGAGGCCCTCGTGCCAGAGCGTCCGCGCCGCGGCGATGTCGTCCGAGCCGGTGAGGAAGCGCACCTCCTCGTCCGACACCTTGATGACGTCCGCGTGCGGCAGCAGGCTGCGGATGGCGACGGCCGCGTCCTCCGCCGACGGCCACAGGGGCAGCCGCAGGTTCGGATCGTACGAGACCGTGACACCGGCCTCGCGTGCGACTCGCACCGCGTGCCGCGTAGCCAGCGCCGAGCTCTCGCCGATGAGCGAGATGCTGCCGACGTGCAGGATCGACGCCGCGCGGATCGCGTCGTCGTCGATCTCGTCGGGTCGGTGCCGCATGTCGGCCGACGGGTGCCGGTAGAACATGAAGTCGCGCTCGCCTTCGGCCGTGAGCGATACGAACGCCAGCGCCGTGCGGGCCGCGTCGTCGTAGCGCACTTGGGAGACGTCGACGCCTGCGTCCCGCAGCACCTGTGTCAGGTGGTGGCCGAAGGGGTCGTCGCCGACCTTGCCGATGAAGCCGCTGGCGATGCCCAAGCGGGCCACGCCCACCGCGACGTTGGCGGGAGCGCCGCCGGGGGCCTTGAGGAACGTCTCCGCCTCGGCGAGCGTCACGCCGCGCTGCTCGGGCACGAAATCGATGAGGAGTTCGCCAAGGGCGAGGACGGTTGGAGAGGCAGACATGGGGCCAGGGTACCGCTTCGGACCCTCCGGGGCCGGCGAAAGCGTGTTCCGGGCCGCCGCGAAAACGGACAGAAGTGGTACAACACTCCTGTGCGCGCGGGCCGCAGCGAGACGACGACCGGCGGCCGGCCACGAGGGTCGGGAGGGGTCCAGACCCTCTCGCTTGAGGTCATGCATGCATGAGGTCGACCCAAGCCTAAACAGCTCCAACCTCGCGTTCGTCGAGGACATGTACGCGGCGTACCTCCGCGATCCCGACGCCGTGCCGGAGGCGTGGCAGCGCTACTTCGCCGGCCTCGGCAACGGTGCCGCCAGCCACGCGCGTGACGGCTTCGGACCATCGTTCCGTCCGACGAGCCTCTTCAACCCGCCGCGCCCGGGTGGCGGCGGCGGGCCGGGGCTCGCCGTCGAGACCGCCGACGCGGAGCTCACGCAGCGCCTCGACCGACTGGTGCGCAACTACCGCGTCCGCGGCCACCGGGTCGCCGACCTCAACCCGCTCGGCAGCCGCCCACGCGAGGTGCCCGAGCTCGACCCCGGCTACTACGGCTTCACCGACGCCGACATGGACCGACCGGTGCTCGAGACGACCTTCGCCAACGCACGAACGGTCGGCGACGTGATCGAGGCGCTCAAGGAGACCTACACGCGCTCCATCGGCGCGCAGTTCATGCACATCGACGATCTCGAGGTCCGCATCTGGCTGCAGGCGCGCATGGAGCGCAGCCGCAACCACCTCGACATCCCGCGCGACACGCAACTCCGGATCCTGACTCGCCTCACGGACGCGGTCATGTTCGAGGAGTTCATCCAGAAGAAGTACGTGGGCGCCAAGAGCTTCTCGCTCGAGGGCGGCGAGTCGCTCATCCCGCTGCTCGACCTCGCCCTCGAGAAGGCCGGCACCCAGGGCGTGCGCGAGGTCGTGCTCGGCATGGCCCACCGCGGCCGCCTCAACGTGCTCGCCAACATCATGGGCAAGCACCCGCGGGCGATCTTCCGCGAGTTCGAGGACAAGGACCCCGAGCTGCATCGCGGCCGAGGCGACGTCAAGTACCACCTCGGCTACTCGAACGACTGGATCACGCAGGACGGGCACAAGATCCACATGTCGCTCGCGTTCAACCCGTCGCACCTCGAGTTCGTCAACCCCGTCGCCATGGGCCGGGTGCGCGCGAAGCAGGACCGCCGCCACGACGAGCGGCGCGAGAGCGGACTGGTGGTGCTCATCCACGGCGACGCCGCCTTCATCGGCGAAGGCGTGGTGCAGGAGACGCTCAACATGTCGGAACTCCCCGGCTACTGCGTGGGCGGCACCCTGCACGTGATCGTCAACAACCAGATCGGCTTCACGACCGGACCCGACCAAGGGCGGTCGACGACGTACGCCAGCGACATCGCCAAGATGCTGCAGAGCCCCGTCTTCCACGTCAACGGCGAGGATCCGGAGTCGGTCGCGCAGGTGATCGAGCTGGCGATGGACTTCCGCAGCACCTTCGGGCGCGACGTGGTGATCGACATGTACTGCTACCGGCGCTGGGGGCACAACGAGGGCGACGAGCCGTCGTTCACCCAGCCGGCGATGTACGAGCGCATCCGGAAGCGCACCACCGTGCGCGAGGGCTACCTCGAGCGCCTCCTGACGCTCGGCGGCATTGGGCGTGACGAGGCCGACGCGATCGCCGAGGCGCGCCGCGAGTTGCTCGAGCAGGAGCTCAGTGCCGCGCGCGGCGACGAGTTCAAGCCGCACTACTCCGCGTTCGAGGGGGTGTGGAAGGGCTTCAAGGGCGGTCTCGAGAAGCACGCCCCCGACGTCGACACCGCCATCGGGCACGAGCAGGCGGAGCTCGTGCTGCGGACGCTGGCGACGGTCCCCGACGAGTTCGAGGCGAACCCCAAGATCACCCGCTTCCTGCAGCAGCGCAACCAGATGGCGGCCGGCGAGCGGGCGCTCGACTGGTCCAGCGGCGAGGCGCTCGCCTTCGGCAGCCTCGTCAACGACGGCGTGCGCGTGCGCCTCACCGGGCAGGACACCGAGCGCGGCACCTTCAGCCAGCGCCACGCCGTGCTCCACGACGTCCGGACCGGGAGCCGCTTCGTGCCCCTCGCCACGCTCGCTCGCGACGGTGGCGTGTTCGAGGTGCACAACTCCCCGCTCAACGAGCAGGGGGTCGTCGGTTTCGAGTACGGCTACTCGCTCGATTGGCCCGACGGCCTGGTGGCCTGGGAGGCCCAGTTCGGCGACTTCGTGAACACCGCCCAGGTGGCGATCGACCAGTTCATCGCCAGC
>SKWV01000385.1 GCA_007128755.1 Trueperaceae bacterium | reverse complement strand
GCGGACGCTGCGGCTCGCGGACGGGAACTCGCTGCGCGAGGAGCTGACGGAGTATAGGAAGCCGGACGGTGTGCGTTACGTGATCGATGGCATCACCGGACCCCTCGGCGCGCTCGTCCACGGTGCGCGGGGTTCCTTCTGCTTCATCGCACACGACGACGCGACGACGGTCGAATGGACCTACGTCTACGTGCCGCGCTCGCCGCTCTACGCACCGTTCGTGGCGTTCGTCATCCGCGTGTTCTGGCGCCGGTACATGGTGCGGGCGCTGGCTACCGCCCTCGCCGACGTGGAGGCGCGCGTAGCAGGAACACCGGGCGCGCCCGCGAGCGAGGCGGATGTCGAGGCTGCCTCTCGTAGCGCGTAGGGTCGCGACCTCACGTTCGTCACGAGAACGGGAGTGTTATGGCGACCACCTGTCCGGTCGGCTGCTCGACGAGGCGGTGGTCCGAGTGATCTGCCATCGAAACCACGCCCCTCTCGGCGTAGCGTAGATCCATGAGACTCCGCACCTCCCTCGTGACCGCTGCCGCCATCGGTACGGGCCTCGTCGCCGCCCACATGGTGGCCAATACGTACCGCTTCACCATCGAACGGATCCGCTGCCGCCTCCCGGGGCTCGACACGACCGTGCGGATCGTCCTCCTCTGCGATCTGCACTACGGTCCCTTCATCCGCAGGGGCTCGATCGCGGCCTGGGTCGACGCGACGCTCGCCGAACGGCCCGACCTCGTGATCGTCGCGGGCGACCTCGTCGACGGCTGGGCGGGCGACGACGTCGAGCCGCTCCTCAGCGAACTCGCGAGGTTTCGTGCACCCCTCGGCGCCTTCGCCACGTGGGGCAACCACGACTACATCCGCTTCGGGGACCCGTCCGGCTTCGGCCAACGTCTCGAGCAGATCGGCATCACCGTCCTCGAGAATCGCGGGGTGCTCGTGCGCGACGACCTGTTCCTCGCTGGCCTCGACGACGTCGGTGAGGGCGAGCCGGATCTGGCGGCGGCGCTCGCCGGGCGCCCGCCGGGCGCCGCCTGTCTACTGGTCTCGCACAACCCGGAGGCGCTCTCCTCCGTACCGCCGGACGTCGAGCTCACGCTCAGCGGCCACACGCACGGCGGCCAGATCAACGTCCCCGGCATCGGACCGCTCGTGAAGGCGTCGGACTACACCCAGCGCCTCCTGCGCGGATGGTCGCGGCAGCCGGCCCTCGGCTACGTCTCGCGCGGCCTCGGCGTGAGCCTCGCGCCGCTTCGGCTCAACTGCCCGGCTGAGCTGACGGTGCTCGAGCTGACTCCCGCCCGCGGCTGATTCCGACGGACTCGACCTACTCAAGCGCCGATAGCGCCTTCTCCATCAGAAGCTGCTCGTTAGCGGGTGCAGGAGCAGGATGAAGCCACTCCGCCACCGCGCGGAGGCCGTGGGCGAGTCGAACACGCACGGCCCAAGGTTCCAGAGATCGAGAGATGGCCGCTTCCTGGTGGAGCCCTGCGACCTTGGTGCGGTCCATCAGGAGGTAGAGGCCCAAGCATCCCTTCTGCTCCATGCCTCGCGGCACCACGGAATCGCGGTAGATGGCGAGTTGGCGGTCCCGGCTTCTACGTCGACCGCGACGTGAGCTTCTCGGCCGTCCAGGGGTTCACGCTCTCGCCGTAGAACGCGCACCCGCACCCGATCGGGCTCCCCCAGCACCCAGAGCAGGCGTCGCGGGCACGACTCCGCCGCTGAACGGCCGCCGCACCGTCGTGACGTACGTCCGTTGCGCCCTCGCTCGGCGACCCATAGAGTGCGCGCGTCAGGTGCCGGGATCGCACGATCCGACAGGTTGCCTCACGGACCTCATCGGGCTGATCGCCGCAGGGCGCGGCCCTGTGGGTAGAGGAGCGGGCGATGAACGAGCGCGTTCCCATCCGGTTCTTCCTCTGGACCTTCCTCTGGTCCTGGGTCATCTGGGCGCCGCTCGTCCTGGCTGGGCTCGGCGTCATCCGTCTGGACGTGGAGCTCGTGGCGCGCCTGGCCATGCCCGCGGCGATGCTCGGCGCGTTCGGCCCCGCGGTCGGAGCCTGCGTCTCCATCTGGACGCTCGATGGGCGAGCCGCCCTCATGCGCTTCCTGCGGCGGTTCACGTCGCTCCGCTTCGGCTGGAAGGCCTGGACCGCGATCTTCGGCGTTCTCGGAGCGCTCAACGTCATCGCGTGGTACGCCCCCGAGCTCTTCGGCGACGCCCGGCTTCCGATGCTGCTGCCGACCGCCTACGTGTTCCCGATCTGGTGGTTCCTGATGGTGCTCCTCGGCGGCGGCCAGGAAGAAGTCGGCTGGCGCGGCTACATCCTCGAGCCCCTCGAGGCCCGGTACGGCCTCTGGGGCGGGAACATCGTCCTCGGACTCGTGTGGACGCTCTGGCACCTCCCCCTCTGGTTCATGCCCGGCTCCTCGCAGGAGCACATGCCCTTCGTGGCCTTCGCCATCGGGAACATCGGCCTGTGCTTCTTCTTCTCGTGGGTGCTCAAGGCTTCGGGAGGCCGGCCCCTCGCGGGCCTGATCGCGCACGGCACGAACAACGCGTTCATCGCGCTCTTCCCCACCATCGTCCTGGAACCCGACGCCCTGCAGACCCGCTGGTGGATCCACCAGACGCTCCTCCTCGTCGTCGGCGTCCTGTTCATGCTCCGGGTGACGAGGCGCAAGATCGCCGACCGCGAACACAGCACGATCGGCGGTCCGTCAGGTCCCGTGCCCTCGTGATCGCCCTCTGCGGCTGCTCAGCCTGATGCAGCCGCAGCCAGAAGCGCAGAGCGAACGCGATCCCGGAGGCGTTGCTCGCATCGCGCCCCGCCCCGACCAACCGCGTCGGGGCGGCGTACCTATTCGGCCAGTGAACGGCAGGTGATCCGGAGCACCCCCTCGAGCATGTTGATGGCCCCTGCGCAGCCGAACACCGTGTGGTTCACGAAGGCGTACTGCGGCGCCATGGTCTGGAACCAGGCTGCGCCGT
>SKWV01000126.1 GCA_007128755.1 Trueperaceae bacterium | reverse complement strand
TAGGCCTCGGCCACCAGCGCGCCGGGGTCGCCGAGCGGGTTGCGCATGGCGCTCACGTTGCCGTGCACGGCGCAGTCGCCGAACGAGATGACGATCTTGCTGCGCTCGCGCACCTGCAGGAGCAGCTCGAGGTTGTCGGCGTTCGCCACCGCCCCCTCGACCAGGGTGATGTCGACGTCGTGGGGGAAGTCCTTGACGTCGGCGATGGGGCTGTAGACGACGTCGGCGGCCTGTGCCAAGTCGATCAACCACTCGTCGAGATCGAGGAACGACATGTGGCAGCCGCTGCAGCCTGCCAGCCACACGGTCGCCAGGCGAGGCTTGCTCATTGCGGCTCCTCCCGGGTCGCTTCGCGGCGACGGCGGGCCGTGAGGGTGGGGATGAGGGAGCGCGGGACGCGTCGGTCGGCCACCGCGGTGCCCTTCTCGAACAGCGCGCCGGTGGGGCAGACGCTCACGCACTTCGCGCACGAGGTGCAGCTGGTCGACTCGCCCCAGGGTCCGCCGAAGTCGGCGACTAGGTGCGTGTCGCGGCCGCGGCCGGCGACGCCCCAGGTGTAGGCGCCCTCGACCTCGGCGCAGGTCCGCACGCAGCGGGTGCAGAGCACGCAGCGGCTCGGGTCGTACCCGAAGCGCGCGTGCGTGAGGTCCATCGTCATGCGGTTCGGGGCGGGGGAGAAGTTGACGTGGTCGACGCCGTAGAGGGCGGCCAAATCCTGCAGCTCGCAGGCGCCGGAGGCGACGCAGGCGGCGCAGATGTGCTGACCCTCGGCGAACAGCATCTCGAGCAGCACGCGGCGGTGCTCACGCAGCCGGGGCGTGTCGGTCTCGACGTCCATGGACTCCGCCACCGGCGTCGCGCAGGCCGGGCGTGGTCGGGGGGTCCCGGCCACCTCGACCATGCACAGGCGGCACGCGCCGACGATGGCGATGCCGTCGAACTGGCACAGGCCGGGGACCCGCACGCCGGCGCGCTCCGCGGCGTGCATCAGGCTCTCGCCGGCGGGCGCCTCGACGTCGATCCCGTCGATCCTCAGGTGGACGCCGGCCATCAGGCGCTCCTCTCGCTCATCGTGGCGCCGCCCGCGAAGGTCGCGGCCGGGGGTACCAGCAGCGCCTCGTACTCGCTGCGGAAGTAGTGCAGGGTCGACAGGACCGGGTTGGGGGCGGTCTGGCCGAGGCCGCACAGGCTGTTGGTGCGCACGACGTCGCAGAGCGTCTCGAGGCGGCTCAGGGTGGCGGGGGTGCCGCGGCGGGCGACGAGCGCCTCGAGCAGCTCGTACATCTCGAAGGTGCCGGCGCGGCAGGGGAGGCACTTGCCGCAGCTCTCGTCCATGCAGAACTTCATGAAGTAGCGCGCCACCTCGGGCATGGCGACGTCGTCGTCCATCACGATGAGGCCGCCCGAGCCCATGATCGATCCGAGCGCCATGAGCGAGTCGTAGTCCATGGGGGTGTCCAGGTGCTTGGCAGGGATGCAGCCGCCGCTCGGGCCGCCCGTCTGGGCGGCCTTGAAGGACTTGCCGCCGGGGACGCCGCCACCGATCTCCTCGACGATCTCGCGCAGCGTGATGCCCATCGGCACCTCGATCAGGCCGGTGTTCTCGAGCTTGCCGGCGAGCGCGAACACCTTCGTGCCGCGGCTCACTTCCGTGCCGATGGAGGCGAACCAGTCCGCCCCGCGGTTCATGATCGTGGGCACGTTCGCGAGCGTCTCGACGTTGTTGATCATCGAGGGCTCGCCCCACAGCCCGCGCTCGGTGGGGTAGGGCGGACGGAGGACCGGCGTGCCGCGCTGCCCCATGATCGAGGCCATGAGCGCCGTCTCCTCGCCGCAGACGAAGGCGCCCGCGCCGATGCGGATCTCGACCTCGAAGGTGAACCCCTTGTCGAACAGGTTCTTGCCGAGCAGCTTGTTGCGCTTGGCCTGGCGGATGGCGGCCTCGAGCCGCCGCACCGCGACCGGGTACTCGGCGCGCACGTAGATGAAGCCCTTGCGCGCCCCCGTGGCGTAGGCCGAGAGCGCGAGGCCCTCGAGCACGCGGTGAGGGTCGTCCTCCATGATGGTGCGGTCCATGTAGGCGCCGGGGTCGCCCTCGTCGCCGTTGGCGATCACGGTCTTGGCGTCGGAGTCGGCCTTCGCCAGGAGTGCCCACTTGTTGCCGGTGGGGTAGCCGCCGCCGCCGCGACCGCGCAGGCCGGAGCGCTGGATCGTCTCGACGACCTCGGCGGGCGTCATCTCCTCGACCGCCTTCTGCAGCGCGAGGTAACCGCCGCGGGCGATGTACTCCTCGATCCGGTTGGGATCGGTCTCGCCCATGTTCTCGAGCACCACGCGCTCTTGACGTGCGAAGAAGGGGTGCTCGAGCGACAACTGGCCCTCGGCGACGGGCTCTCCGAAGACGGCGTGCTCGACGGCGATCTTGCGCGCGGCGTCGGCGTCGACGTCGGCGTAGAGGACGTCGCCGTTGCCGCGGGTGCGCACCTTGACGAGCGGCCCGCGCGAGCACAGGCCCATGCAGCCGGTCGCCACGACGCGGATGTCGTTCTTCAGGTTCTTCTCGGCGACGACGCCCTCGATCGCCTCGATCACGGCGCCGGCACCCCCGGAGAGGCAGGCGGTGGAGCCGCAGCAGAGCACCTGACGGCGGAAGCTGGCCTGCGCCTCGCGCTCCTTCTGGGCCAGGTCGAAGAGGTCGACGCCGTTCATGCCGCGCCCCCTTCACCGGAACCGGCGCCGTTCAGGCCGGCGAGGTGCAGGACGGCCAGCAGCGTCTCGGGCGTGGCCTTCGCCACCACCTGGCCGTCGACCAGCGCCACCGGCGCCAGACCGCAGGAGCCGATGCAGCGCGCCTCGAGCAGCGAGAGGGCGCCATCGGCGCGCGTCTCGCCCTGCTTGACGCCGAGGTCCTCGGCGACCGCCGCCATGAGGGCGTCGGCGCCCTTCACGAAGCAGGCGGTGCCGGTGCAGACGGTGCAGGTGTGCTCGCCTCG
>SKWV01000146.1 GCA_007128755.1 Trueperaceae bacterium | reverse complement strand
TGGGCAGGCCGAGGGCCAGGCCCGCCTCGCGGATCGACCAGGGGATGATGCGCAGCACGCCCTCGGTGGCGCGCGCGAGGATCGGCAGCATCACGAACGAGAGCGCGACGGCGCCCGAGAGGCCCGAGAACGTGCCCATCGGCTTCACGATGAGCGCCCAGGCGAGCAGCCCCTTGAGGATCGCCGGCATGCCGTTGAGGGTGTCGTTGAGGATGCGCAACGGCGCGTTGAGCGGGTGCTCGGGGTACTCGGAGAGCATGATGCCGGCGCCGATCCCGATCGGCACGGCGATGAGCAGCGCGAGCGTGTCGACCACGATCGTGCCGATGATGGTGTGCCCCAGGCCCGTGGGCGTCTCGCGCAGCGCGCGCGCGGGCGAACCGAGGTCCTGCGTGAAGAACTCGACGGAGAGCGCGCTCACGCCGTTGGCGACCACGTACCAGACGATGATCAGGAGGGGCACCAATACGGCGAGGGTGGCGAGCGTGATCAGCACGACCATCATGCGGTCGCGCGCGTAGCGGCGGCGGAGGTTCGCCGGTGTCACCTCGGCCAGGGAGCGCCGCGCCGCCGCCATGGGGGCCGCCGGCTCCGCGGCTTGCGCGCGCGTCGCCATCAGATCGCCCTCCCGCCGACCGCGAAGCGGCGTTGCATCCAGGCGGCGATCAGGTTCACCACGAGCGAGATCAGGAAGAGCGTGAACCCGACGCTCATGAGGCTCGCGAGGTGGAGGTTCTCGACCGCCTCACGGAACTCGTTCACGATCACCGAGGGCATGGTGGCCGCCGGGCCGAAGAGGGTGAACGGCAGCGTGTTGGAGTTCCCGACGAGCATCGCCACGGCCATCGTCTCGCCGATCGCGCGGCCGAACGACAGGATGGCGCCCGCGATGATGCCCCCGCGGGCGTACGGCAGCACCGCCATGCGCATGACCTCCCAGCGCGTCGCGCCGAGCGCGCGCGCCGCCTCGCGCTGCGAGAGCGGCACCAGCCGGATGGCGTCGCGCGCGAGGGCGGCGGTGTAGGGCACGATCATGAGCGCCAGGACGATGGTGGCGGTGACGAGGTTGTAGCCGGCCGGCGGCCCGAGCACGGGGAGCAGCCACGTGGCGTGCTCGGCGGCCCACAGGAACAGGGGCAGGTAGACCGTGTTCTGGAGGAGCGGCACGAGCACGAAGATGCCCCAGATGCCGACGACCACCGACGGCACGGCGGCCAGCAGGTCGACCACGGTGTCGAGGATGGCGGCGAGCCAGCGCGGGGCGTACTCGGCGCTGAAGATCGCCACGCCGATGGCCGGCCCGAACGAGAGGGC
Source organism: Trueperaceae bacterium (assembly GCA_007128755.1). Taxonomy (GTDB): domain Bacteria; phylum Deinococcota; class Deinococci; order Deinococcales; family Trueperaceae; genus SKWV01. The sequence continues at coordinate 1,688 of SKWV01000146.1, read as the reverse complement.
CAGCGCCGCGACCGACGTGATGAGCGTGCCGATCAGGAACGGCCAGGTCCCGAACACGCCGCGGACGGGGTCCCAGGTGCTGCCCGTGAGGAACCCGAAGAAGCCGAAGCGCGTGAAGGGGTCCCAGCCGTCGCGGAGGAGCACGAAGGCCAGCAGCAGCGCGAGCACGATGATGGAGGAACCGAGCAGCACGACGAGGCCCTGGAAGCCGCGGTCGCCGAGCCTCCGGTAGAGGACGCCGGTCGGCCGGCGGACGATCTCGCTGGTGGTCAGGGGTCGCTGCACGTGATGTTCACTCTTGCCGCCGAGTGTCATGGCGATGTCAGGCCGAAGGGCGGAACCCCTGCCTCCCGGCACGGCTCCGCCCTCGTCGATCAGCGGCGCGTGGGGGTGGCGCTCAGTACCCCGCGTCGGCGAGCACCTGGGCGCCCAGGTCCTCGCCCTGCCAGGTCATCTGCCGGATCATGTCGAGGTTGAGCGCGAGCACGGCCTCGGGGATGCGCGCGAAGGAGAGCGGTTCCGAGAGGTCCTGACCGTCGGTGATCGCCCAGAGCACGAACCGGAGCAACTCCTCGGCCTGATCGCGCGTGCGGATCGCGTTGTTGGCGTCGAGGCGCTCGTACATGAGCATCCACGCGAAGCCGGCGATCGGGTAGCCGCCTTGCGCATCGGTGTCGGTCACCAGCACGCGCGTGTCGGCGGGGAGCGGGATATCGGCGGCGAGGGTCGTCGCGGCGAGGCTCGGCTCGATCACGTTGCCGGCGCGGTTCAGGACGTAGCCGTAGGCGATGTCGTTGAGGGCCGCGTACACGAGGCTGTTGTAGCCGATCGCGCCCGGCGTGTTCTGGACGACGCCCGCGACGCCCTCGTTGCCATTGCCGCCGATGCCGGTCGGCCAGTTCACCGAGGTGGCGAAGCCGACGCGCTCGGCCCAGCCCGGCGAGACCTTGCTCAGGTAGTTCGTGAAGATGTTCGTGGTGCCGGAGCCGTCGGAGCGGTGGACGACGGTCATCGGCAGCGGCGGGAAGCGGACGTCGGGGTTCAGGCGCGCGATCTGCGGATCGGCCCAGCTCGTGATGGTGCCGAGGAAGATCTCGGCGATCGTGTCGCCGTCGAACACGACGCCCGTACCGACGCCGGGGAGGTTGTAGGTGACGACCACGTCGCCGAGCGTGATCGGCATGTTGAACGCGACGCCGCCGCCCGCCTCGGCGATGGCGGCGAGCGCCTCGTCGCCGAGGAACGCCTCGGTCATGCCGAACATCACGGTCTGCTCGGTGAACTGGCGGATGCCGCCGCCGGAGCCGATCGACTGGTAGTTGACGGTGACGCGGCCACCGGTGATGTCGCGGTAGTCGTCGGCCATGGCCGTCACGAGCGGCGCCGGGAAGGTGGCGCCGGCGCCGAGGAGCTCGACCCTCTGGGCGAGCGCGGTCGGGGCGGCGAGGAGGCTCAGGATCAGGGTGAGGCGTGCGAGCAGCGTACGCATGGGTCCTCCAGAGTGGTTCGATGCGTCGTCCCGGTCGTGACCGGAAGCGGCGTTCGCTCGAACACGTCGACGGTATGGCCCGCGCGTCATGGCTGCGTCAGGCCTCGACGGGTCGACGCCTCAGGAGGGATCGACGAGCGTCACGACGTCGGGGTGCAGCGCCGCGAAGCCGCCGTCGAGCGTGGCGACCGATCCGCCG
>SKWV01000345.1 GCA_007128755.1 Trueperaceae bacterium | reverse complement strand
GCCTCGCCGGCCTCCGCCTCACCGTCGACGACCGCGTCCCCCGTGGTCGGCGGCACGTCGGCGGCCGGTGGCGGCGTGACCGGCTGCGCGGCGAGACCGGGCTCGGTACCCGGCTCCTCGACCAGGAAGGTGTTCTGGGTGAAGAAGTTGACCCAGAAGAACGCGGCAGCCGTCAGGAGCAGGAGCGCGACGAGGATGCGGGCGGTGCGGGAGAGTGCCATGGTTACCGCTCTCCCGGGTCGGTGCCGGTGAAGACGTAGATGTTGAAGCCGATCGACAGCCCGAGGTCGGGATCGTCGGTGTCGTCCTGCGAGGTCGACAGGCCGACGGTGTTGATCTTGGTGAAGCGCTGCAGGTTCTCGAGCGTGCCGAGGAAGCCCATCGACTCGCCGAAGGAGCCGCTGCCGTTCACGGAGAAGCCGATCGCCCGGACGTCCTGCACCGTGGAGCTGGCGCCGCTCTGGCCGAAGGACTGCAGCTCGAGTCCGCTGCCGTCGGCCGTGAGGCGCAGGGAGTCGATGAGCGCGGCGACCTCGGACTCGGTCGGCAGCTGCGAGAGGAAGACGCGGCGCTCCTCCTCGAGCAGCGCCACGGCGAGTCGCAGGTCGGGGAGGTTCCGGCGGGCGTCCTCGCCGCGGCGGATCTCGACGTCGAGGCGCTGGATGGTGCCCTCGAGCTCGGCGATCCGCTCCTGCGCCGGGGTGTACATGTAGAAGTACCAGAGGACGCCGCCCACGATCGTCAGCACCATGAGGATCAGGGCGATGTCGCGCTGGCGGAGGGTCTTGAGGCTGAACTTCATCGCCTGCCTCCGAGGATCGAGCCGATCGTCACGGAGTAGGTGAAGTGGCCGTCGTCATCGCCGCGGCGCGAGGCGTTCTGGAAGACGACGCCGAAGTCGTTGGCGCGCTCGAGCCTACGCACGAAGTCGGCGAGGACCTCGACGCTCGAGGTCGTGCCGCTCACCGCGAACTCGGCGCCGATCGACGCGCCCTCGAAGCGATCGGGGGAGGAGACCGGCGGGTAGACCGCGCGCATGTTGAGCGACTGGAAGTCGAGGCTCGGTTGGCCGGCGGCCGTGGCTCCCGGGAGGTACTCGAGCAGCGCCGAGACCTCGGCCGTCCACTCGACCCGGCCGCGGCGGACCTCTTCGGCGATGCTGATCAGCTGTCGGAGCGCCTGCTGGCGGCCCTGGAGCTGACGCTGCTCCGCCAGGAACGGTTCGAGCAGGGCGAGCTGGTCCTGCCGCAGCTGCACGTCGCGCTCGAGGTTCGTGACGGTCTGGTTCGTGAGGTACTGGACGCCGAAGAGCACCCCGCCGACGATCAGCGGGAACGCCACCGCCAGCACGCGCCAGTAACCCGGCTCGCGCAGGCGCTGCAGGCTCTTGGGCAGGAGGTTGATGTTAATCAAGCGCCGTCACCCCCCGGAGCGCGAGGCCGAGCGGCACCGCGAACCCACCGCCGGCCTTGAGCAGGTAGGCGCTGTCGAAGCGGTTGGGGTCGACGGTGACGGAGAGCCACGGATCGCCGCGCTCCACCCTGACGCCGAGCGTGTCGCCGACCGCCTCGGGCAGGCCGCGCAGGTTCGCGCCCCCGCCCGTCACCAGCATGCGGTTGATGGTCGCGTCGCCGGTCTGGACCCGGAAGAACTCGAGGCTCCGGCGGATCTCGGTGGTCAGCTCGATGAGCGTGGGGCGCAGGGCCTCGTAGACGCGGCTGGGGCTGTACTGTTCGCGCTTGGCGTCGAAGTTGAGCAGCTCCTCCTCGTCCTCGGAGGGGATGGTCGCGGTGCCGTACTGGATCTTGACCTCCTCGGCGGAGTCGAAGTCGAGGCCGAAGGTGCGCTGCACCGACGCGGTGAAGTCGTCGCCCGAGACGCCGATGTTGCGGTTCATCAGGACGCGCTCGCCGCGCACCAGGGTGATGGTGGTGTTCGACGCGGCGATCTCGAGTACGACGCCGATCTCGTTGGCCTCGGTGTAGGTCGAGCCGGAGAGGGTGGTCTTGGTGAGGTGCTCGCCGAGCAGGGCGCCCTTGAGGGAGCGCAGCAGCGCGAACGGCTTGATGTCGATCACGAGCGGCTCGAGCCCCGCGGCGCGCAGCACGTCGACCTGCTGCGTGAGCAGGTCGAGGCGGGCCGCCGCGATGACCACTTCGAGCTGGCCTCCCTCGTCGACGTCGTCGGGGTTGTCGAGGACGAAGAAGTCGAGCTCGACCTCGTCGATGGGGAAGGGGATGTAGCGCTCCGCCTCCCACTTGATCGCTTCCTCGAGCTCCTGCAGCGTCATCTTCGGGACCATGATGTTGCGGGTGATGGCCTGCCGGTTGCTGACCGCGGCGACCACGTGGCGCTTGCGGATGCCGGCCTCGTCGAAGAGGGCCTTGACCTCGGCCGCGAGGCCCTGGACGTCGACCACCGCGTCGTCCTGCACCAGTCCAGGTGGCATGGGACGCGATCCGATCGCCGCCAGGCTCGGCGGGTTCCCAGGACGGAGCTCGACGACCTTGAGGGCGGAGGTGCCGATCTCAAGGCCGACTGCATCGATCCTGGGGCGTAGGAAGCGCGAGAAACGTTCGCGCGATGAGGCCATAGTGACTCCTCCCTGAGAACCTGAGCGACTGTAGCATCCGGCCGTCGCGTTCACGGGGGAGATTTTTCGCACGGACACGCGTACCAGTCGCGAATTTCGCGCCCTGGCCAGATGGTCCGAGCCGGTTCCGTGCGGATGGCCCGATAGGCCCTGTAGGCCGCGCTCTAGCCCGGTTGCGCCCGGCCGGATCCGGCCCTGTCCGGGTCCGCCGCGACCTCGTCCGGGGCGCGAGCCGCCTTCTCACGGTCGGCGACGGGCGCGCGGCTCGGCGGCCGATCGACCCCGACGGGGAGCGGATCGGGGAGCGTCTCGCCGCGCAGGACCGCCGCGAACTCCTCGGCGTGCAGCGTCTCGCGGTCGAGCAGCGCCACGACCAGCCGATCGAGGTCGTCGCGATGGTTCTCGAGCAG
>SKWV01000099.1 GCA_007128755.1 Trueperaceae bacterium | reverse complement strand
TTCAAGGCCGTGCGCCTGCCGCTCACGCGATCCCTGCTCGAGCACGCCGGGCTGCTCGCTCCCGGCGAGGTGGTCGCCCCGTCGCGGATGGACGAACGCCTCCTCACGACCGTCCACGACGGCGCGTACGTCGAGGCCGTCAAGGCCGCCGCGCGCGGCGGCGTGATCGACGACCCCTGGTCGTACGGGCTCGGCACGTCGGACAACCCCATCGTGGCCGACATGGATCGCGCCGCGCTGCGGATCTGCGACGCCACCGTGACCGCGGCCGATCTCGTGGCACGCGGCGAGGCGCTGCGCGCGGCCTCGTTCGCCGGTGGGCTCCATCACGCCCACCGCGACCGCGCGTCGGGGTTCTGCCTGTTCAACGACCTGGCGCTCGCCATCGAGTGGCTGACGAGCCGGTACGGCCTCCGCGTCGCCTACCTCGACATCGATGCCCACCACGGTGACGGCGTCCAGGGCCTGTTCGACGACCGCGCCGACGTGCTCACGGTGAGCCTGCACGAGTCCGGGCGCTACCTGTTCCCGGGCACCGGCTTCGAGGACGAGATCGGGCGGGGTGAGGGACTCGGCGCGTGCGTCAACGTCCCGCTCGACCCGGGCACCGGCGACGCCTCGTACCTCGAGGTGTTCGACCTCGTGGTGCCGGCGGCCATCGACGCCTTCGCACCCGACGTGCTGCTGCTGCAGGCGGGCGCCGACGCCCACCGCCGCGACCCGCTGGCGCACCTCGAGCTCAGCCTCGCCGGGCTCGACGCGGTCTACGCGCGCGTGGTCGACCTGGCCGATCGACACACCGGCGGCCGGCTGATCGTGACCGGCGGCGGCGGGTACGACCCCTACCAGACGGTGCCTCGCGCCTGGGCGCTGCTGTGGTGCCGGATGACCGGTCAGCGCCTGCCCGAGACCCTGCCGGCGAGCTGGCGCGACGCGTGGCGTGGCGAGATCGACGACGAGCTCCCGTGGCGCGCGGACGAGGCCGGCGAGGGGGCGCACGCCGATGGCGCCGAGGACGTCCGGCAGTCCCGAGCGGCCTCGCACAACCGGGCGGTGGCGCAGCGGGCCCTCGCGCTCCTGACCCCGCTGTGGGCGCGCGGGCGCTGAGCGGCGACGCTGCGCCGGTACACTCGAAGACGCGCCGCGCTGCGCGCGCGGCCGGTGAGGGGTTCTTCATGCGGATCGGTTTCGTCGGACTCGGCACGATGGGCGGCCCGATGGCCGAGCGGCTGCTGGAGGCCGGCCACGACCTCTGCGTCCACAACCGGACGCGCGAGCGCGAGACGCCGTTGGCGGAGCGCGGCGCGCGGCGCGCGGCGTCCCCGCGCGACGCCGCCTCCGGCGCCGACGTGCTCGTGACGATGGTCTCCGACACGCCCGACATGGAGCAGGTGCTCTTCGGCGATGGCGGAGCGGCGGCGGGCCTCGCCGCCGGCTCGGTCCTCGTGGACATGAGCACCATCTCGCCGCGCGCCACCCGGTCGATGGCGGAGCGCCTGGCGGAGGCCGGAGTGGCGATGCTCGACGCCCCCGTGTCGGGAGGCAGCGAGGGGGCTCGCCAGGGGACGCTGTCGATCATGGTGGGCGGTGACGCCGGCACGCTCGAGCGCGTGCGCCCGCTGCTCGACGTCCTCGGCAGCACCGTCACGCACGTCGGGCCGAGCGGCAGCGGGCAGGTCGTGAAGGCGATGAACCAGGTGATCATCGCCGGCACGTACGCCGCCGTGGCGGAAGGTCTCGCGCTCGGCCTGGCGGCGGGCGTCGACGTCGAGGCGGCGCACCGGGCCGTCTCGGGGGGAGCGGCGGGGTCGTGGGTCCTGACGCACCGGGCCCAGAACATGATCCAGAACACCTACCCGCTCGGCTTCCGGGTCCGCCTCCACCGCAAGGACTTGGGCATCGCGCTGGAGAGCGCCCGCGAGGCCGGCGTCCCGCTGCCGATCGCCGCCTACGTCGAACAGCTCGAGACGGGCCTCGTCACACGCGGCCACGGCGACGAGGACGTCAGCGCGATCGCGCGCGCCGTGCGCGAGGCGGCCGGACTGGGGTGATCCGCGCCGCCGGCTCCCCGCCGGGCCGCCTCCCCAGCACCCACACCCGGGGCTCGTCCTCGTCGGCCCGCCGGCCGGTCGGGTAGGTGATCACCTCGACCGCCTCGTACCCCGCCGCCCGCATCAAGCCTTCGAGCTCGAGCGGGTCGTAGGGCCGCTCGACGTGCCGCTCGACGAACGACACGCCGTCCGTGCGGCAGAAGGCCTCGACGGTCGCGAGCCGCGTCGCCTCGTCCCACGCGTGGCTCCAGCGATAGTAGACGCCGTCCGCCCAGCCCTCCGCGACGCCGTCCTCCCACAGGGCGCGCAACCCTTGGGTCGTGTTGACGTCGAACATCAGCCAGCCGCCCGGCACGAGCTGGGCGTGGATCGACTCGAGCGCGAGCTGGAGGTCGCCATCGTCGATCAGGTTGTTGAGCGCGTCGAACACCGCGTACGCGAGGTCGACGCTCTCCTCGAGCGCGAAGCTCCGAACGTCGCCGACGACGACGAGGGCCGCCGGGCACTTGGCGCGGGCGCGCGCGGCCATGTCGGCCGACGCGTCGAGCGCGACGACGTCGAACCCTTCCGCGATCATCGGAGCGGTGGCGTTCCCCGTGCCGCAGCCGACGTCGAGCACCCGCCGGCCATGCCAGCCGCGCAGGCGCACCTCCCGCAGCACGAACGCGCACCAGGCCTCGTACGGGACGTCCTGCATGATCGCGTCGTAGACGTCGGCCAGCGCGGTGAAGGGCGCCCGGCGCGCGGCGGTGCGCTGCTCCTCGGTGTGCGCGCTCACGCGCCGCGTCGCCCGGGCGGCACCGACATCGTGGGCCAGGGCCCCGTCGCCCTCGGATCGTCCCGGTAGCATCGCGTCAACCTTGAGGGTGTGCCTCCGTACCCCGCTGCCCCCCCAGCGGAGCACCCTTCAAGGTTCTCTCGTTCCTGCGGCCATGCTCGCGTCATCGGCCCGGATCA
>SKWV01000289.1 GCA_007128755.1 Trueperaceae bacterium | reverse complement strand
GAGCTCGCGCAGCGCCGGCAGCGAGCCGGCGTGCTCGGCGACGAAGGCGTGCCCCCAGACCCAGGGCGCGGCGACGTCGAAGCGGAGGCCGGCGCCGCCCGCAGCGAGCGCGGCGCGCCACGACGCGAGCACCAGGCGCAGGTGCGCGTCGACGCGGCCGAAGGAGTTCACGACGGTGAGGGTGTCGATCGTGCCGGCGGCCTCGGCCTCGAGGCGCGCCGCGACCAGCATGGCGACGAGCCCGCCGTTCGAGAGGCCGACTACGTGCACGTCGCGCAGGCCGAGCGCGCGCACGAGCGCGTGCAGGTCGGCCGCGTGGTGCTCCGGGCGGTGCGGCCCGGCCGGGCTCTGGGACAGGCCCTGCCCGCGCATGTCGTAGCGCACCACGCGGTGATCCGTCTGGAGGCCGGCCGCGAGACCGTCCCAGGCGGGGACGCTCATCGTCAGGCCGTTCACGAGCAGCACGGTGCGCGCCGTCTCGGGCCCCGAGACGCTCACGTGCACCCTGACACCGGTGTCGAGCAGCAGGTCGGTCACGTCTGGTTCTCCCTCGTGGAGCGGGGCACGTCGGCCACCGGGACGGGCGTGGTCGCGAAGTCCTCGCGCAGCGCGTCGCGCACCACCTTGCCGGCCGCGGTCTTGGGGAGCTCGCTCACGAGGCGCACGTGCTTGGGCACCTTGAACGCGGCGAGCCGCTCGCGCAGGTGGGCGCGGAGGCCGTCGCCGTCGAGCTCGGCGCCCGGCCGCGCCACGGCGACGAGCAGCCCCACCTCGCCCCAGCGCCCGTCGGCCACGCCGACGACCGCGCACTCCGCCACGCCGGGATGGTCGTAGCAGGCGTTCTCGATCTCGATCGGGTAGACGTTCTCGCCCCCGGAGATGAACATCTCCTTGCGCCGGCCGACGATCGCGAAGTCGCCGTCGGCGTCGACGCGCGCGAGGTCGCCCGTCGAGAGCCACCCATCACGCAGGACGGCGGCGGTCGCGTCCGGCGCCTCGAAGTAGCCGGAGAAGACGTGAGGCCCGTGGAGCGTGAGCTCGCCGATCTCGTCGGGTGCGCAGGCGCTGCCATCGTGCCGGCGGACCTCGGCGCGAGCGTGGAGCACGGGGCGGCCCACCGACCAGGGCTTGCGTTCGGCCGCCTCTGGCGTGATCGCGAAGCAGTTCACGCCCGCCTCGGTCAGCCCGTAGCCCTGACGGAAGCGCACACCGCGGCGCGCGAAGCGCTCCCTCACCGGGTCCGGGCAGGGTGCGCCGCCGGAGATCGCCCAGCGCACGCGCGACAGGTCGGCGCCGTCGAAGTCGGGGTGCTCGCCCAGCATCGCGAACATGGTCGGCACCATGAACGCGATGGTCGCGCCGAGCTCTTGGGCCGTCGCCAGGTACGCGCCCGGCTCGAAGCGCTCGGCGAGCACGACGCGCCCGCCGAGGTGGTAGAGCGGCGTGGTGAACACGTTGAGCGCGGCGTGGAAGCAGGGCGTGGCCTGGATCACGCAGTCGTCGTCGCGCAGCCCCCAGCTGAACACGGTGTTGACCGCGTTGAAGGCGATCTGGCGGTAGGGGATCACCGCGCCCTTCGGGAGCCCGGTGGTGCCGCCGGTGAGCAGGATCATCTGCGGGTGGTCGGGCCCCACCGCCGGGTCGGGCGCGGCGGGGTGCTCGCCGAGCCAATCGTCGTAGTCCTCGAGCGCCACTGTAGGCCCGCCCGTGGCGGCCGCCGCCTCGGCGTTGGCCGCGTCGTGCAGCAGCAGCCTCGGGCGCAGCAGCCCGAAGACGGCGCGTAGCTCGACGGGCGAGAGCCGGTGGTTGACGGGCGCGTAGACCACGCCCGCCTTGGCCGTCGCCAGGACGAGGTCGAGGTGCGCGAGGTGGTTGTGGGCGAGGATCGCGACGCGGTCGAAGCGCCCCAGGCCGAGCGCGTGGAGCCTGGCGGCGAGCCTGTTCGCGCGCTCGTTCATCTCGGCGTAGGGGTGCCAGCGTCCACGCCAATGCACCGCGGGCCGCTCCGGCGTGAGCGCGGCGCGCACGGCCGCGATGTCGAGGTTCACGGCGCGCGCTCCCCGGCGGTCCCGGCGCCCGCCCAGCGCAGGCACAGTGCGTTCCAGACGTAGCCGACGCCGGCGGCGACGAGCACGACCAGGTCGCCCTCGCGCAGCCGGCCCGCCTGGGCGGCGAGCTCGAGCGAGAGGAGCTGGTCGACCTGCCCGAGGTGACCGTAGTCGGAGAGGTAGATGGAGCGATCGTGAGCGATGCCGAGCTGGTCCAGCAGGTAGGTGTGGGCGCTCGGCTTGACGTGGAGCATCGCGACGTAGGCGACGTCGTCGATCGTCGCGCCCGCCTTGCGGACGGCCTCGCGCACCACGGCGACGAAGTTGTCGAGCGAGCGCCCCTCGAGGCGCGCCTTCATGCCGGCCGGATCGGCCACCTGCAGGCGGAAGCGCTCGGCGTTGGCGGCGGTGAGGCGCTCCATCGTGCCGCCGACGGGCACCAGCACGTCGAGCGAGAAGGAGCCGTCGGTGATGACGTGGCTGGCCAGCACGGCGTGCCCCGCCCCGCGCTGCACCACGGCGGCCGCGCCGCCGGCGCCGAGGCCGTACATGAAGCGCACCGAGGCGTCACGCAGGTCGACCAGGTCGCCGTTGCGGTAGCCGCCGGCGACCAGCACGACGTCGACGTCGGGATCGGCGACGAGCAGGTCGCGCGCCTGCTTGAGCGCGAGCACGGCGGTGCCGCACTTCTGACCGAGGTCGTAGGCGTAGGCGCGGTGGGCGCCCACGTCGTAGGCGAGTTTGATGCCGGCCGTCCAGACCGGGTACTCCTTGTACTCCTCGGTGATGCTGATGACGACGTCGACGTCTTCGGCCGAGACGCCGGCGCGCGCCAGCGCCGTGCGCGCCGCATGCACTCCCATGGCGTTGGGGTGGTCGTCGGCCCCGGGAGCGGGTTTGGCGTGGAGGCCGAGCTTGTCGCGCACCACCCACTCGGGTAGGCCGCTCGCGTCGGCGATCTCGGCGGAGGTC